>JAZNZM010000222.1:0-10599 GCA_045594965.1 Oscillospiraceae bacterium
TCACTGTTTACTCCAACCTCCCCGAAGTCGAACTCTTTGTTAACGGAGAGAGCCTTGGCAAGAAGGCTGCTGCCGACCACTTCTTCTACTTCGATGTTCCCAATGTTGGCACCAGCAAGCTGGAAGCTGTTGCAGGCGACTGCCGCGATGAAAGCGTTATCAACAAGGTTGATACCTTCAACGAGAGCTACCGTCTTGTTGAAAAGGGCGCAATCCTTAACTGGTTTGACATCGAAGCTCCCGAGGGCTATTTCTCCCTCAACGACAAGATGGGCGACGTTATTGCCACTGTCCGCGGCAAAATGCTCTTCATGGGTCTCATGGGCAAGATGCTGGGCGGCGGCAAAAAGGACGGCGAGGGCATGAAGGCCATGGGCTTTGACATCACTCCCGATATGATGAGCATGATGAACGGCTTCACCGTGCTGCGCCTTCTCACCCTTATGGGCGGCATGATGGACGCAAAGTTCACCAAGGAAGACCTTCTCGAACTCAACGCCAAGCTCAACAAGATCAAGAAAAAAGACTGATAATTTATAAAATACAAAAAGGACTGCTGCAGTCGCAGCACTCCTTTTTAGTCTTAAATAGTTTACATAATTATTCACGGCAAACTTCTTTTATGACCTCAACAGCCATTTTCAGCTCATCCCATGAGATGTTCAGTGCCGGCAGCAGCCTCAGCTTATCCTTGGCACTGAGGCACAAAACGCCTTTTTCGATGCATTTGGAAATTACCTCACTAACTGCTGCGGTGGTCTTGATACCTATCATAAGACCCTTGCCGCTGATGCTCTCAACACCCTCGGAATCCTTGAATGCGGAGAAGATGAACTCGCTCTTTGCCTTGACCTCGGCGAGGAATGCCTCGTCCAGCCTGCCAAGAACGCTTATAGCCCCTGCGCAGGAAACGGGATTTCCGCCGAAGGTGGAGCCGTGGTCACCAAAACCGAGAATGTTTTCCACCTTTTCTCCCAAAAGGGTAGCACCCAAAGGCAGCCCGCCTCCAAGACCCTTGGCGGTGGACACAATGTCTGGCTCTATACCGAAATGCATATAAGCGTAAAGCTCGCCTGTTCTGCCATTTCCGGTTTGAACCTCGTCAATTATGAGGATTATGTCCTCAGCCTTGCAAAGCTCATAAACGGCTTTTACAAAGTCATCCTCAAGAGGAAGCACACCGCCTTCACCCTGTATGCACTCCATCATTATAGCTGCTGTTTTGGTGTCTGCCACCAGTGATTTCAGGGCTTCAATGTTGTTGGCTGGAGTTGACATAAAACCAGGAGTCAAGGGCTGGAAAAGCCCGTGATAATGCTCCTGTCCTGTGGCTGCAAGAGTGGTAAGGGTGCGTCCGTGGAAGCTGTTTTCAAGGGTGATAACTGTGTAATAGTCGCTGCCCTTTTTCTCTGCTGCGTATTTTCTTGCCGCTTTTATTGCGCACTCATTGGCCTCCGCTCCGGAGTTGGAGAAAAATACCTTCTTCATTCCGGTTTTTTCGCAGAGCATGGCTGCCAGCACAGCGCAGGGCTCGGTGTAATAGAGATTGGAGGTATGCTGCAGCTTGCCCAGCTGCTCTATAACGGCGGTCTTCCATTCCTCATCGTTGAAGCCCATGGCGGTAACACCGATACCGGAGCCCATGTCGATATATTTTCTGCCGTCAGAGCCGGTAAGGGTGCTGCCTTTGCCGGATACAAGCTCCACGGGAAAGCGGGCATAGGTTCCGGCAACATATTGTTTGTCAAGCTGAATAATACTCATTTTAAGTCTCCTGTAACCATGGTTCCCGCACCTTCATCTGTGAGCAGCTCCATAAGTATTGAGTGGCTCACGCGGCCATCAAGAATGACAACATTGCTTACACCCTCGTTTATGGCCTCAATGCAGCATTCAACCTTTGGTATCATGCCGCCGGAGATAACACCTTCAGCATAGAGGGCACGTGCCTCGCTGATTGTTATTTTAGGAATAAGAGTGCTTGGGTCATCCTTATCCCGGAGTATGCCGTCTATATCCGTCATCATAATCAGCCTTTCGGCCTGCAGAGCACCTGCAATGAAAGCTGCGGCAGTATCTCCGTTGATGTTGTAGGCATTGCCTTCGGGGTCGCAGCCAATTGTGGAAATGACTGGGATATAGCCCTTCTCAAGAAGGTCGATAACAGGGGATATGTGTATCTTGACAATTTCACCCACATAGCCAAGTCTCTCGTCCTTGACACGGGACTCTATAAGATGTCCGTCCATACCGGAAATGCCCATGGCCTTGCCGCCGGACTTCTCAAGTAGGTTCACAAGTGTCTTGTTCACCTTACCGGCCAGCACCATCTGGACTATGTCCATAGTTTCTTTGTCTGTGACACGCAGCCCGTCCACAAATACGGCCTCCTTGCCAAGACGCTTCATGATGTCATTTATCTCCGGACCTCCGCCGTGGACAAGAACAATTTTTACGCCTATAAGCTGCAAAAGGGCGATATCCTGCATGACCTGCATTTTCAGCCTGTCGTTTATCATGGCGTTTCCGCCGTATTTAACAACGACTATTTTGCCGTTGAATCTTTTTATATAGGGCAGAGCCTGAACAATGGCCTCGGCTCTTTCGTGGTTGGAAAACTCGGAATGCATTAAAATAGCCTCCTTAAGTGCGGTAATCGCCGTTTATTTTAACATAGTCATAGGTGAGATCGCAGCCCCAGGCCTTGGAGCCTACAGCTCCCTCTCCAATGCTGACAAGGATCTCGATCTCCTTCTCAAGAAGCACGGCCTTTGCTTCTTCCTCGGAGAAGGGCACACCGGCACCATTCTTACATACGGTGACGCATCCGCCCTTGGAGCGGAAGGACACGCTGACCTTAGTTACATCCACATCTGCACCGCTGTAGCCTATGGCGCAGAGAACTCTGGCCCAGTTGGCATCAGCGCCGAACATGGCCGCCTTGAGATGACTGGAGCAGACAACGCTCTTGGCAACAGTGCGGGCGGTGGACAAATCATCAGCTCCGCTGACGATGCACTCAAGCATCTTGGTGGCGCCTTCTCCGTCGGCTGCTATCATACGGCAGAGATTCACGGTAACGGTGTTGAGCGCGGCCATGAAAATGCTGAAATCCTCGCCATCGGAAACAATTTCACCATTGCCTGCAAGGCCGTTTGCCATAATGGAAACCATGTCGTTGGTGGAGGTGTCGCCGTCGACGCTCAGCATATTGAAGGTGCTCTGAACATCACCGGAGAGAGCTTTCTGAAGCATGGCGGGGGAGATGGCGGCATCGGTGGTGATGAATACCAGCATAGTTGCCATATTGGGGTGGATCATGCCGCTTCCCTTGGCAATGCCGCCCATGCGGCATGTCTTGCCGCCCAACTCAAACTCAATGGCAATCTCTTTTTTCACCGTATCTGTGGTCATGATACCCTCGGCAGCAGTATCACTGCCATCGCAGCTCAGTCCGGCTACGAGGGAGGGAATGCCGGAGCGGAAGGGTGCAATGTCCATAAGCTCTCCAATAACTCCGGTGGAAGCCACAATTATGTTTTCGGCAGGTATATTAAGCTCAGCGGCAAGAATGGAGCAGGTTTCCTCGGCAATCTCAATGCCGTTATAATTGCAGGTGTTGGCGTTTCCGCTGTTGCAGATGGCGGCCTGGGCAATGCCGTCGGAAAGGTGGTTCTTTGTAACTGTTATTGGCGCACCCTTCACAAGGTTCAGAGTATATACGGCAGCAGCACTGGCGGGAACAGAGGAATAAATGAGGGAAAGGTCCCTCTTCACTCTGTTTTTACGGATGCCGCAGTGAATGCCGTTTGCGGAAAAGCCCTTTGCGGCACAGACACCGCCGGAAATTGTCTTCATAGTAATCTCTCCTTAAATATTCAGACCGGTGCACTCATCGGCACCAAGCAGTATGTTCATATTCTGTATGGCTGCGCCTGAAGCGCCTTTGCCAAGGTTATCAAATACAGCGGTGAGCGTAGACCGCTCATCGTTTCCTGCGATGTGAATGCGAAGGCTGTCCAGATTCTTCATGGCCCCGCCGTAGTACTTTGCCGAGGGATCAAAGCCGCTGTCAACGCTGATGAGAGCCTCACCTGCATAATAATCCGAAAAAGCCTCCCGCAGTCTGTGAATGCTGTCCACTCCTTTGAGCATACTCATGTGGAGTGGAACAGTGGTAGCCATGCCGGAGTAGTAATCGTCCACAATGGGGGAAAAGAGGGGATAGGAATCAAGGCGGCATATCTTAGCCATTTCGGGCAGATGCTTGTGGCTCTGGCTCAAGGCGTAAATGCCGGGACTTGCCATCTCAGCGTTTTTTCCTTCCCCCTCATAATCGGCTATCATGCTCTTGCCACCCCCGGAATAACCGGTGAGAGAGAAGCAGCTCAAAAGAGCATCGCTGCTGAGTAAGCCCATTTCTCTCATGGGACGAACAAGGCTTATGAAGCCCGTGGCGTGGCAGCCGGGATTTGCTATGCGCTTGCTTTCCTGAATAAGCTCTCGCTGTCCGTGAAGCTCCGGAAGGCCATAGGTCCAGCCGGCTGCTGTGCGGTGGGCTGTGGATGTATCGATAATGGCTGTTTGTATGTTTTCAACCAGCGTCACGGCTTCTCTTGCTGCGGCATCGGGCAGACACAGGAATACTATCTCCGACTTGTTCATAATGTCCCGTCTTGCCTCTGTGTCTTTTCTGAAAGCCTCTGGCAGAGATAAAAGCTCAATATCCCTTCTGCCGGAAAGGCGCTCATATATTCTCAGTCCTGTGGTGCCGGCAGAGCCGTCTATAAATACCTTGGTCATTTTATCATACTCCCAATGCGTATTCATAAAATTCATGTAATATACAGAGATTTTAGCCATTTAATCACTAAATGTCAAGACTTGAGTGAATAAAAATGCGCATATATGGTGTATTTCGTGAATCCTGTCCACATGAAAAGCTGTGATTGCGCCCCTCTTGGGTACTTTGCAAAAAAACGGACAGTATAAAAAAGTGCAAGCGGAATATATAATCCGCTTGCACTGATAGAATATGCATAAAAAAATTAAGGTTGGCATTGGCTGCAGGGTTCAAAGCCCTGAGCCAAAAGCAGTTCCCTGCTGCCGGTGAATTCCTGCCGGTTTTTCTCGCTCATGTCCTCGGCACCGGGGCAGGAGGGCAGATGGAACTTCTTTGAGTTGGTGTTCAGCACATAGTCGCCCTGCTCTCCTCTGTTAAGGTATTCTTCATCAAGCCGGCTTTCACCGGTGGCGTAGTCGATAATAACACCGGGCTGCACATTGTAGCAGTAAACGTTGAAGCAGATTCCGTCACCGCTGTCCTCAACGCTGAGTGCTTCCATCTGAACACCGCGGGCAACAAGCTCATCTCCGTTGAAAATGGGGGTCACTCTGTAGAGCACATGATTGCCGGTTTCCTTCACATAGTCTGCCACCATGTTTTCAAAAGGCAGCATTCCCTCAACGTTCACATAGCGCGTGCCGGTGATAAGATTCTGCTTGTTGTCGTTTTCACCTGTTAACTGAAAGCCTATAAGATGGCAGCGGTTATAGAGATATTCTCCGTCTACAAATGAGTAGGGCACATTTACCCAGCCGGAGGGATAAACATGGCTGATGCTTTCTCTGTCCTCAGTGGGCATAAGCTCCTGACCCACGCAGGCCATGGTCACACCGCAGCGCCCGAGAGAGTCCAGCTCGCTGAAATACTCATAGGCCTCGGTTGTGAACTCCGAATCCTTGAAGGAGGGCTGATTGTCGTTCAGGGCGCAAAATGCCTTACCGGAATACTCCGGAATAGCGTCAAGGGTGTGGGAGGTGCTTCCACCGGGCAGGAGATTCTGACTGTACATGGCATAAAAGGCCATGAAAATCAGCAGGGGAATAAGGGAAACAATAACCTTTTTGCTGTGTTCACCTATATAGCTCTTTTTTGCAGGAGTGCTTTTCTTACTCTTACTCACGGATGTATTCCTCCCTTGTTATCTTTTCATGGGATGAGCCGGGAAAGTCTGTGGATTTTTCCAATTTCCAGCAGCCAAGATCAATGTCGAAATCCAGATCTGACTGGTAACGGCGGTTCCATCTGTAAATTATCAGCTTTTCCGTTTTCTGTTCGAGGGCGGCAGGGGAAGAAAATTCGAGGAAGCAGTATTCGCCATCCTGAGCAGCTTCATGAAAAAGCTCGTGAGGAACGATATTTGCTCCCGAGTTTTCAAAAAGCGGAGCGGAGCGGGGATGCATATGCAAAGGGCAGCTGAGCGTCAGTGCGGCAATATCGGAAATAAGAAGCTTGTCCCGGCTCTGGCGTCTGCCATTAAATGCCATACCCATGTTGTCGTCAAGGCATAGTATCAAAATCATGTTAAAAAATCTCCAATTAGTGTGTATATAAATGAATTATAACAATATATTGTGCTTCTTTCAATATCGCAAAGGAAATAAGGAATAAAATATTCAAATTTGTCGCTTTGTCATCCAAAAGCGGCTTGAATTATGGGCTCGGATGTGCTAAAATTCTCTTTAGTCCAAATTAAAAAAATGAAAGGAAGTATTTCCATGTCTTACAAAGTTACCCGCGCTAACGAAGCTGTTAAGTACGAGGCTCCCGGCCATTTCGACGTTCGCACCACCCGTCTGCACAATCCCGCAGAGGTTAACGGTGGTTCCATCGTTCACGGCCTCAGCCACTTCCTCCCCGGCGGCGGCGCTGATGTTGCTCCCGCAAACTTCGAAATGATTTACTACATTATCTCCGGCGAGATGACCGTTACCCTCTATGACGATGCTGACGTCGAGAGCAAGTATGTTCTGAAGGCCGGCGACTCCGTCCACTTCGGCAAGGGCACCAAGCGCGGCTGCCTGAACACCGGCATCGAGTCCGCTCAGATGATGACCATCATGATCAAGCCCCAGGCATAAGTTTACATAACTTATTCACGATTAAAAGAAAAAGCACCGATTCATTCAATCGGTGCTTTTTCTTTTTCTCCATATGAGATATATACCGTAACCCAGGATAAATCCCAGAGAATTGAGGATAAGGTCGTCTATATCGCTTACTCTGTCAAAGAAGGGCAGCTGCAATATTTCAATGAAAAGGGAGACTCCAATGCCTGCGACGATAACTTTTATATGGCTGTCAAGTCCCCTGTATACAGCCGGCCAGACTATTCCCAGGGGAACAAACATTGCGGTGTTGCCGATAATGTTCAAGAGCGCGGCACTCATAACAGGGTAGTCGAAGAGATTAACAAAGGGGATAATATTTATGCGGAAGGGGAAGGCCAGAGCGGGGTCAAATACCAAATTCTGTAATGCACCGTTTACCCTTAGCATAGGAAAAAAGGTGAAACGGGCAACAACCACAAAGCAAATATATACGAAAAGCAGCCGGGCTTCCCGCTTAATATCAATTCTTTTTACTTTTATCCAGCATAGGGCTCTTGCAATTATCCATAGGACACTTATGGCAAAAAACATCTGTCCGTAGCTTATTTCTGTCATGGAATCCCTCCTTGTCCTTTGAGAAGCATATCATACTCTCTGCACAATTGCCAGAGCCTTATTTTTCACTGACATTTTCCCGGGGAAGCAGACCTTAATAAGTCTGCCCATGCTGAGGCAGAAGTTGAAGCACTCGCAGAAAAATAGCAGGAATATATATCCTTCCAATCCCCAGCGTGGAACAAGTGTCAGCACGAATAGCACGCCCAATGCCGCCTCGCAGATATTATAGGCCATGGAGTTCATCATTTGCCCCAAGCCCTTGAGACAGCCGTCTGTGACAATGTCCATATACATAATGGGAACAATAAAGGCAAAAAGCCGTATATAGCGTCCGGCTTCAAGGCTTTTGTAAACGGCTATACCCAGCGGCTCTGAGAACAAAAAAAGGAAAGCCCCAACCGCAAGTGCGAATGCCAGAGCCGACTTCAAAAGTGTGCCAACCGTGGCCCGGACTCTGGGCATATTCCCCTGAACCTGAGCTGCTGTCAGCTCCGATATGCTCAGCTCCGCCGCGGCGGAGAGTATGCAGGAGGGAAAGGTGATGACCGGGAAAACCATGCCTGTTATTATGCCATAGCCACTCAGAGCCTCATCGGCGCTCATCCCGGAAAGTCGGAGTTTTCGGGGGATGAGCAGGTTTTCAAGGCTTACGAGAGACACTCTGGCATAGGCGGAGAAGGCAAGGGGCAAAGCAATTTTAAGCTGCCTTCTCCATAAGCCCGATGGGAGCTCACGGCCCTTGGGTTTTGAAATTATGTAAACTGCAAGACTCATAGCCAGAGAGCAGCCGTCGGCTATAACATTGCTTCGGGAAATGGCCGCGCAGCACTCTTCAAGATCTCCTCCGTCAACCCCGGAGAGAAAGAGCATGGCACATCCAATATTCACAAGCTGCTCGATTATCTGTATGACCGAGGCCTGCAGCACCATGCCGCGGGCTATGAAATATCCGCTGAAAACAGAGGAAAAGGCAAGCATAGGAAGGCAGAGGGAGAGTATGCGCAGGCTCTTCACCGTTCTCGCGTCGCCTATCCACAGAAATCCTATTTTTTCAGCTCCACAAAACATCAGGAAAAAGGCCGCCGCTCCGAAGAACGAAGCATAAGCGCAGCAGTTTTCAACGGCTCCGGCGGCGCCGCCCGGACGGTTCAGTCCCAGCTCTTCGCTGCAAAGTCTTGTGGCGGTAAAACGGACTCCGCTTATGGCGAAGGTGACGCACAGCATGTTCACGCTGCCAATAAGCTGAAAAAGACCGATACCCGCAGAGCCTATGCGCCCTGCAAGCCACACCTGATAGCTCAGGCCCACAAAGCGCATTATAAGCCCCGAGGCTGTGAGCACAACAGTATTTTTGAAAAGCTTCCTTAATCCGCCCATAATAAGTAACCTCCGCACATACTAAGACAAGTATATGCGGAGATTTGTGTTACAAATACTTCAGCCGGGTGCAGGACCGGCGCTTTGTGAGATAAGCATATCTATCCATGCTGTGTCAAATTCGCCCTCTGTAATGGCATAAGTTTTTCCACCAAGGCTAAGCCAGCCTTCATAACTTAGGGACATATTGAGCAGAAGCTTGCCGGAGGCGTCATAGAATTCAAGTCGATATATTTCTATAGTGGGTTCGGTGCGTTTGAGCTCTTTAAGCTTCAAAGCAGAAAGGTTTTCGTAAATGGGCTCAATTGCTCCGTTGCCGCCGTAGCTGATAAGGGGCTCACCGCCCCAGTCCACGAGAACTCTTTCTGCCTCGACCAGCTTATCAAATTCATTCCGGGGACCGCAGCCTCCGAGGAGCAGAAGCAGACAGAGAAATAATATCGCTGTTCTTTTCATTATTAAACCTCCTTTTATTATCCGCTTTATGTATGACGAAGAAAAAAGGAAAAAGTTACGGCTTCGTAGAAATAATATCAGTTCAAACTATCGGAATTTGCCTCGAAAAGCTCTTTTATCCTCTGACGAAGGGGGGCGTGTTCCGGTTTTGAAAGAAGGGGATCGGAGGCCAAAAGCTCGTGAGCAGCGGTCTGGGCGGTCTGCAGCAGCTTCACATCGCCGCCAAGGTCTGCTATGTGCATCTCGGGAAGACCGTGCTGCCTTGAACCGAAAAAGTCACCGGGGCCGCGAAGACGCAAGTCATGTTCGCTTATCTTGAAGCCGTCAGAGGTTTCGCACATAACCTTAAGTCTTTCCTTGCTTTCCGGGTTTCTGGCGTCGGAAACAAGTATGCACCAGCTTTTATGCTTTCCGCGGCCAACACGACCTCTCAGCTGGTGGAGCTGGCTGAGACCGAAGCGCTCGGCATTTTCTATTACCATAAGGGAGGCGTTGGGTACATCAACGCCAACCTCTATGACTGTGGTGGACACAAGAACATTTATTTCACCTGCCACAACAGCGGACATAACGGCATCCTTTTCCTTTGCCTTCATTCTTCCGTGGATGCAGCCTATATTCAGTTCGGGGAACACCTCACGAAGAGCTTCCGCATGCTCGGTTGCGCTTTTCAGCTCATAGTCAAGCTCCTCGTTTTCCTCCACCATGGGACAAACAACAAATACCTGCCGACCTTCAGAACACTGCTTGCGTATGAAGCCGTTCAGCCTCTGCCTGTAGCTTTCATCCACATGGAAGGTGTCCACCTTAAGCCTGCCGGGGGGAAGCTCGTCTATAATGGAAACATCAAGGTCGCCGTATATCATAAGAGCAAGGGTACGGGGTATCGGTGTAGCGGACATGACAAGAACATGGGGCTTTTCAGTCTTCGCGGCAAGGGCGCTTCGTTGCCCTACACCGAAGCGGTGCTGCTCGTCCGTAACTGCCAAAGCCAAATCACGGAAAGCAACATCTTCAGTAATTATAGCGTGGGTGCCAACGATAAGGTCGATTTCTCCGGCTTCAAGCCGCTCTCTTATTTTGCGTTTCTGGGCGGCAGTCATTGAGCCTGTAAGCTTTTCCACACGAAGGGAAAAGGGCTCAAGAAAGCCTCTTAGGGTCTCCAGATGCTGCTCGGCAAGAATCTCGGTTGGAGCCATAAAAGCTGCCTGATGCCCTGCGCGGCAAACGCTCCAGATGCAGGCGGCGGCCACA
>JAZNZM010000223.1:0-27067 GCA_045594965.1 Oscillospiraceae bacterium
ATGAGTATCTGTCATATTTAAGCCGCGACAGGGTTAAAAATCAGAGAAGCCGCGATACTGAATACGGTATTTCCGCTGCCTCCCGCGCCCGAAAAATCGCTTCCATAAAGAGCTTTTATAAATATCTCACTGTTAAAGCGAAGCTTATGGATGTAAATCCTGTACAGGATCTGGACTCCCCCAAGCTGCCCAGGACCCTGCCCAAGTATCTCAGTCTTGAGGAAAGCCAGAGACTTCTCAGCTCCATTGACGGAAAGCATAAGACAAGGGATTATTGCATCATCTGCATTTTCCTTAACTGCGGTCTTCGTATAAGCGAGATCGTCGGTCTAAATCTCTCCGACATTCGCGCTGATAACATCCGTGTTCTCGGAAAGGGCGCAAAGGAGCGCGTTGTTTATCTTAACGATGCCACTGCCGCAGCCATAAACGATTATCTCCTTGAGCGAAAAAGCATTGCCGCTATTGACCGCAATGCCCTTTTCCTCTCCAACCGCAGAACCCGCATGAGCCGCGAATCGGTCCACTCCATGGTGAAAAAAAGTCTGCTTCGGGCAGGACTTGACAGCAGCAAGTATTCAAGCCACAAGCTGCGTCACACAGCAGCCACCCTTATGCTGCAAAACGGTGTCGATGTGCGCACTCTGCAGGAGCTTCTGGGCCACGAGCACCTTAACACTACGCAGATATATACCCATGTGGACAACAGCCAGCTCCGCTCCGCCGCAGCAGCAAATCCCCTCGGCGCATTCAGCCCCAAAAAGGAGGAAGAATAAAGCATGGTATTTTCAAGCCTGCTCTTTATGTTCATATATCTTGTAGTAGTCCTTGCTGTCTACTATGTCTCCCCGCTTAGGTTCAGAAATGTATGGCTCTTTATAGTCAACCTTGTTTTCTATGCCTGGGGAGAGCCTTTCTATGTGATTCTGATGCTGTTTTCCATCTGCATCAACTATTTCACCGGCCTCTATGTGGACAGATATAGGGACACACAGAGAGACAAAGCGAAAAAAATATTGGTTGTCAACATTATTGTCAATCTGGCTATGCTTGGATTTTTCAAGTATTACGATCTGTTTGCCTCCACGCTCAGCCTCATCCCCGGTGTAAACATACCTGTTCTGGGTCTCACCCTTCCCATAGGCATTTCCTTCTACACCTTCCAGACGATGAGTTATCCCATAGATGTATACAGAGGGGATGCCACACTCCAGCGCAACTTTATTTCCTTCGGAACTTTTGTTGCCCTGTTCCCCCAGCTGATTGCCGGCCCCATTGTCCGCTATAAAGACATTGCCGACCAGCTTAACTTCCGTGCCAGCAGTATCGAACAGTTTGCCTCCGGTGTCCGCCGCTTCTGCGTAGGTCTTGCGAAAAAGGTTCTTATCGCAAACAACATAGGCATGCTTTGGGATATATATAATTCTCAGGCCTCCGCAGAAATGACTGTTTTGGGTGCATGGATGGGAATAGCCGCATTCTCTTTGCAGCTCTATTTCGATTTCTCCGCCTACAGTGATATGGCCATAGGTCTTGGCCGAATGCTGGGCTTTGAGTTTCTTGAGAACTTCAACTATCCCTATATTTCCAAGTCCGTTACCGAGTTCTGGCGCCGCTGGCACATGAGCCTCGGCACATGGTTCCGCGACTATCTCTACATTCCTCTTGGGGGCAACCGCTGCAGCAAAAGAAGACAGTTTTTCAACATACTCATTGTCTGGGCAGCCACCGGATTTTGGCACGGTGCCAACTGGACCTTCCTGTGCTGGGGTCTCTACTACGCACTTTTCCTTATGGTTGAGAAGGCCTTCCTGTTGAAAAAGCTGAACAAAGCTCCTGTCATCGGACACATATATACCCTTATTGTTGCAATTTGCGGCTGGGTGCTTTTCGATTTGCCCTCTCTTTCCGCAGCAGGCAGTTATTACGCCAGCATGTTCGGCTTTGCTCAGGGCGGCTTTGCCAGTGCAGCTGACCTCTTCTATCTGAAAAACTACGCTGTTATCTTTATAGCCGCCATCATTGCCTCTCTTCCTTTGGGCAAGAAACTCTATAACTCCCTCCCCTTAAAGGTACAGAGCGTTATATCCCCCATACTTATAGTCTGCGTGCTTATAATCTCCACTGCTTATCTTGTGGACGCCAGCTATAATCCCTTCCTATATTTCAGATTCTAAAGAAAGGAGAAGATATAATGAGCAAAAAAGCTTTATGGTTTCAGACAGCCATTTTTCTGGCATTCATCAGTATCTTCTTTCTGATGAATCTGATATTGCCCGACAGAGACTTTTCCGAAAATGAAAACCGCTATTTGGAGCAGCTCCCTAAATTCTCCTTTGAAAACCTTTTTGAAGGAAAGTTCACCGCTGACTTTGAAGACTATGTGACAGATCAGTTCGTCTTCCGTGACGGCTGGACAAGTCTCAAAGCCAGAGCAGAGCTCCTTATTGGGAAAGACGAAAACAAAGGCATATTTCTCTGTGATGGCGAAAGGCTAATTGAGGCCTTTGAAAAGCCCAACATGGACGACATTGACTTCTCCCTGAGTTCTATTGACACTCTGGCTCAGAAATCCACCGCGAAAGTATACTTCGCTCTTATCCCCTCTGCCGCGGAGATTCATTCGGATCTGCTCCCCAAAGGCGCTCCCAACCATAGCCAGAAGGAGCTTATTGATTACGCCTATTCCTCTGTTTCCGCCCACTCCGTGGACATGTATTCCGCGCTTTCCGACCATAAGGACGAGAAGATTTTCTACCGCACCGACCACCACTGGACCAGTCTTGGAGCCTACTATGGATATACCGCAGTGTGCGAGGCTATGGGCATTGATCCAAAGCCTCTCAGCGACTATACCGAAAAGGTGGTAAGCGATAGTTTTCTCGGCACCACCTTCTCATCCTCAGGCTTTGGCTGGGTAAAGCCCGAGAGCATAAGCACCTATGTGGAACAGGGCAACGCAGTAATAACCAATTATCCCAGCGGAGCCCCCGTTGAAGGCAGTCTCTATGTGGAGAGTTTCCTTGAGGTCAAGGACAAGTATTCCTACTTCTACGGCGGCAACACCCCTCTTCTGACTATTGATACGGGCAACGACGAACTCCCTTCCCTGCTCATAGTCCGTGACAGCTACATGGATTCCATGAGTCCATTTCTCATGGAACACTTCTCTTCCATCCATATAGTTGACCTCCGTTACTATAAAACAAGTCTCAATGCCTATATTCAGCAAAACGCGATAGACAATATCCTCGTTTGCTACTCTGTTCCCAACTTTGCCACTGACCGCCATATTTTTCAGATTGCATATTAAAAAAGATTTCCCGAGTTGTCTCGGGAAATCTTTTTAATATTTAACATATGAAATTAAATAAAGTCGTCTACATCACGGAATTTAACTGCCGTGCCATAGGCAATAACCTCAGCGGCGCCCTGAAGCACCTCCGCTGACGCATAACGCATACCAACAATGGCATCTGCACCCATATCCTCAGCCTCCATCACCATTCTCTTGGTGGCCATGGCACGGGCATTATTGAGCATCTCATTATAGCCTATAAGCTCCCCTCCCACAAGGGTCTTGAAGGCTGCGCCTATGTCCTTGCCTGCATGGACAGACTGTACCGTGCTGCCCTTGACTATGCCCAGCATTTCCAATTCTTTTCCTGTGATGTAATCAGTAGTTACTAAGATCATCTTCTTCTCCCTTTCTTATCTCTTTAATCCTGAATAACAGAGCAGCAACAGTCCCCAGGGCAATAATACCCACCGCAGCGCAGAAATAAGCTATTATATAGCCCGGTGCAGGAGTTATGGAATTAGTCCACAGGAAAAATATCAGTGCCGCAAGGGCAACCGCAATAATTATAGCGCAGGCCATAACAGGGCCAAAGTATTTTTTCATAACGTCCTTTTTCACGATGTTCTGGAACACCGCGCCCTCCTTTTCCATAGCTTCAAGGCGGAGAAGATAATCATCGGTATCAAGCTCCGGGAGCTGGCATCCCTCTTCCTCTATTCTTCGGCACATCTCATAGGCTCTGAGAAGATTTTTCCTCTGCTCGTCTATGGTAATACTGTGGCGCTGCGCTGCCGTTGTTAGAGAAGTTCTGCCCTCAAGAAGAGACTTGATCTCGCTTATGGGCATATCCAGTTTTCTGAGGAATTTGATCTGCTTCAGCCTCTTAATATCGCTCTCGGAATACTCACGGTAGCTGTTCTCGCTGTCCCTTCCGGGATTCAGCAGACCCTCCTTCTCATAAAAGCGAATGTTCTTTTTGGTAATGCCAACAAGGCTCTCTACCTCTTTTATCCTCAATTCAGTCACCTCTTTGACATTATCATAAAGTATCCACAAAGGGGAATGTCAAGCATTTTATCAAAAAATAATCAGTCCAAGGCAGTAAGAAAGGCAATTTGCCCCCAATGTGATGAAAAAAAGCTTCCATGAAGGGGAAAACGCAAGGGCATACACAGCATACTCCAATGCCAGCACCAGAGACTCAAAAAGATAGATATACGCTCCTACATCTCTGCCCACAAAACATAAAGAAAGCACGAGATTCAGAAGAAGATTGCTTGCAATATTAACGCAGACAACCAAAAGAATCTCATCGCGTTTTCTGATCCCCCACAGATACATCCATGGAGTCTCAATTATCACGGTCAATGCTGCACAGACAAATAATATCATTTTTTTCTGTTCCTGATAATGCTTCTGAGGAGCTTTACAATAAGCACTATTGCTACAATAGCTACTGCTGCCACAAGGACATAAATAAGTCCTATTGTAACAAGCATTGGCATAACTGCCACATCTGCAAATGCATAACCACCAAGAGCAGCTGTGCAAAAAACAAGAAGAGAAACGATTTTAATAAACTTTTTCATGCTTAAGCCTCCTGGAAGAATAAATAATAGCCATAAGTCCGAATACAAAGCTCAGAATAACACAAAGCCACAAGGCAGGTCCTGTAAGGGTGAAAAGCTGTCCGACAATTGTACCGGGCCATAGTGCCGATGCCGCAAGACCAAATGCAAATCCGGGAGAATCCGGCATTGCTCTGTAGAGCAGGAATAATGTAACAGGCATGCTCAGATTCAGCAAAAACTGTCCCGCAACAGAGGGCAGCATATGTTGCGAGCAAAAGGCAACAAGTATGGCAGCTGGAATCAGACTCCACAAAGCAGTTTTAGAGGGACCAATGCGGTCGCACACAAAGCCTCCTAATCCTTTCCCCATGAAAACAAAGGCCGACATAAGAAGGCTCAGCCCCCAGCCCTGTTTCCACGGGAAGCTTACAGCGCTGCCTCCCACAGCACGAACTGCCACGGCAGCAGTGAGAAGAACTATTGCAAGAGCGGGCAGTCTCCCCTCCTCCGCACTCTTTATGCACAGTTTTTGAGGCGAATCCTTTCGGCAAAGGGCCAGCGCCCCTGTTTCCAAGGCACAGACCAGAAGAGCAAAAGCAAAGAAGCCCCCGAGCTCAGGCCACAGGGTGCCCATACTCACACCGATAGCGCCCGGAGCCACAAAGACACCGAGCTTCCAAGCCTTTCCTTTGCTCTCAAGCAAAGTAAGAGTCCCCCCGCAAACATGGAAAAGGCTGTTGCCAAGCCCCATAAGTATTAGCTTTATCACCCAATGTACAGGAAGCAGGAAACCAAGTACCACCGCAAGCATACTGACGCAACCCAAAAAGGTCCATTGCCCGGAGCGATCGGTAATAAGCCCCATCAAACATTGCGTTGAAAACGCCATGGTATTATAAAGAACAACGGCAACAGCGATGTCTCCGTTTTTGGCAACAGATCCAAACAGAGTTGCTATGCATAGGGCGTCCACAAGAAAATGTCCGACAGAATTAATAAGAAGGAGCAATTAATTCACCTCCCGACAAAATAACTATACCATATAGACGAAAAATATGGTAGAATGTTTCTCAATAAAGAAAAAAAAGCTGTTAGGAGAAGGAATAAATGATTACAGTTGAAAATCTGGGTCTTCAGTATGGCGGTCAGGTGCTTTTCAATCAGGTTGACCTTCAGTTCACAAGGGGCAATTGCTACGGTATTATAGGCGCAAACGGCGCCGGCAAGTCCACCTTCCTGAAGATTCTTTCCGGAGAGGTTGAATCCACCAACGGCCACATCTATATTGATCCCAAGGCCAGAATGAGCGTTCTGAAACAGAATCAGGGCATGTACGACGAATATCCCGTTCTTGAAACCGTTATCATGGGCAACATGAAGCTCTACGAATGCGGCAAGGAAAAGGACGCCATTTACGAAAAAGAGGACTTTACCGATGCCGACGGCATTCGTGCAGCTGAGCTTGAAGAACTTTTCGCAGAGCTGGGAGGCTGGGAAGCTGAGTCCGATGCCAGCAAGATCCTGCAGGGTCTTGGAATACCCACTGAGTTCCACTACACCCAGATGGCATCCATGGATCCCCGCCAAAAGGTTAAGGTTCTTCTGGCACAGGCTCTTTTCGGAGCGCCCGACATAATACTGCTGGACGAGCCCACCAACAACCTTGACCTTGCCAGCGTTGTGTGGTTAGAGGACTTTCTTATGGACTATGACGGCACAGTTCTCGTAGTCAGCCATGACCGCTACTTCCTCAACAATGTCTGCACCCATATTGTTGACATAGACTACGGAAAGATAAAGATGTATGTGGGCAACTACGACTTCTGGTATGAATCCAGCCAGCTTATCCAGAAGCTCATAAAGGACCAGAACAAGAAAGCCCAGCAGAAGATTGAGGAGCTGCAGAATTTTATTGCCCGTTTCTCTGCCAACAAGAGCAAATCCCGTCAGGCAACCAGCCGCAGAAAGCTTCTTGATAAAATCAGCATCGAAGAGCTGCCTGCATCCTCCCGTCGCTATCCCTGGGTGGGTTTCAAGGCTGAACGCGAGCCGGGCAAGGACAGACTCTTTGTAGAGGGCATCAGCAAAACCGTTGACGGCATAAAGGTGCTCAACAATGTCTCCTTTATTATGGGACGCGAGGACAAAATTGCTATTATCGGCTCCAATGAAATTGCCATTACTACCCTTTTCAAGATACTTGCAGGCGAGTTGGAACCTGATGAAGGCACTGTAAAATGGGGCGTTTCCACCACCCAGAGCTATTTCCCCAAGGATCACGAGCATTTCTTTGCAGGCTGCGAGTATAATCTCATAGACTGGATGCGCCAGTTCAGCGTAGATAAGCGCGAAAGCTATCTGAGAACCTTCCTCGGCCGTATGCTTTTCTCCGGTGATGAGGTGTATAAAAATGTAAGCGTCCTGTCCGGAGGCGAAAAGGTTCGCTGTATGCTGAGCAAGATCATGCTTGAAGGCAGCAGCGTGCTTATGTTTGATCAGCCCACTAACCATCTTGACCTTGAAAGCGTTCAGGCCCTCAACAACGGTATGGATGCCTTCCCCTTCAATATTATCTTCACAAGCCACGACCACCAGCTTACTCAGACCGTAGCGAACCGCATAATAGAGATTACTCCCGACGGTATCATCGACCGCATGATGAGCTACGACGAATATATGAATATCTATAAAAACGAAGAATAAAAACAAAAAGGACACCGGCAGGTGTCCTTTTTGTGTTTATTCAAAACCTACCTCTCAGTATGAAAGCCCTGAGAGAATTAAGCGTAAGCAAAATAGCAATTCCGCTGTCGGCAAACACGGCAAACCAAAGAGAGCTTATACCAAGCGTGCTGAGAGCAACTACAGCAAGCTTGACAACTACCGTTGCAATTATGTTTTCAAAGGCAATGGTTCTGGTCTTTAACGCAATTTTTTTCGCCGCGGAGAATCTCTCCTCTCCCCCAACTATAACAAGGTCGGCCGCCAGATGTCTGTGTTCGGCCTTATCAAGAAGAACAACATCTCCGTCCTTTGTGCTTCCGCTGTCAAGACCGAGCTTATTGGCGGCCACACGATCAAGAACGCTTGGGCCATGGAAAAATATTCCTCTGCCTGCAGCAGCCGCAATTCCCGCACAATATGCCATAGGCACGGAAATTACAACAGCGCAGGGACAGGCAACCACGAGGAAGGTAAGGGCTCTGTACACAGCTTCAGTGAATGAAGATTCTGTCAGCAGTGGCAAAACCAATGCGATAAGCACAGCACAGATAAGTATGACGGGTGTATATATCTTGGCGAAACGGGTGATAAAACGCTCGGTTCTGCCCTTTTCCTGCCCAAGAGAACCGTATGAGCCTGTAACTGAGGCAATTTTTCTGCGGCTGTAGCGTATGGCACAATCCTGAAATGTTTCACCAACTCTGTACAGAAACATAACAGCCGCGCCCTCGTGATAGTTTCCTATAATAAATGCCGCAACGGCAGCAAAGGTCATAAGAAAATATTCATCAAAGAATTTCAGACTGAACAGATTTTTGACCGCAGAAATAATAACATCATATCCGGCTATAAGCGCAACCAGAGCGAACAAAACAATTTCCGCTGTCTTATTCTCATGGAGAAAACCGTGGAAAAGCTCATGGCTGAAGAACAGCAGCGCGGAGACAATAAGTCTGGCTACCATCAGCTTATCCACACCATGATGATACTGCATCTCATGGTGGTGGCAGCAGCAGCTTCCGTCCTCGTGGTGATGGTGAATGTGTCCCTCACCATCACAATGTTCTGCGTGCTCATGGTGGGTATGCTCATGCTCATGCCTGTATTCATGTTCATGCTTATCGTGACTCAATAATACTCACTCCCTGTGAAAATAATGAATCCCTGCAGAAAGATTCTGCAGGGACAATTATCAAACATATTATGCTTTCAATGCCTCGCAGAGGATGCTGATATGGCTTTCCATGCGCTGGGTTATGTCAAAATCCGCTCCATGAATGCACCAGTTATAGCATACACCGCGGAAAATATCAAAGACATAAGCCACCACCTCTTCGGTGTTAATGTCGCTTCTAAGCTCACCGGAGGCCTTTCCCTCGTCAACAATCACTTGCATCAGAACCTGCATAGGTCTTGTATCGGCAAACCATTCATTGGTGGGATAGAAAAGCACTCGCATTACATCAATACCCGTGCGAACATTCAGTTGGGCATAATGATAGGCAAAAATATGAAGCTTTTCAATGGCTGTCTTGCCTCTGAATTCATTCTCAACTGCATCATGTATGTACTTGTCGCCATCCTCATATATGCTTTTGAGGATGTCAATTTTGGATTTATAGCAGTTATAGAATGTGCCAATGGGGATATTCGCCTCTGCGCAGATGTCACGAACGGTAGTACCCTGGAAGCCTTTTTCTCCCATGAGAGCCATGGCCTTGTTGAAAATGATCTTCTGGGTCTCAGAGGTTTTTCTGTAGGCTCTTTTGGTCTTCTCATTAGTCTTTTCCACAGTCTCTCACTTCCCTTGCCATAAAATAATAAACGTACTAAAACGAAAAGACCTTTTACCATTATGATGCGGTAAAAGGTCTGATTCTTATTCTGGCACCCTCGACTGGATTCGAACCAGCGGCACATGGCGTCGGAGGCCATTGCTCTATCCATCTGAGCTACGAGGGCATTTTTACCGAACAGATTTATTATATCCCAGAAAAAATGAAAAGTAAATACCCAGAATGGAAAAGTTTGAGCTACGTCAAAACAAAATATGCATAACAGCGGGAATGGTGAAAAGCGACAGGAGTGTGGTTATAAACACTCCTCGGCTTGCTTCATGAATGTGCGTGCCGTATTCCGTTGCGAACATTGAGGCCAGAACCGCACAGGGCATTGCAGCGCTGACAACCATGATACCAAGGTAAACCTCATTGGACACGAACAGTCTGCAAACAAAGAACATAAGCACAGGGCAAACAATGAGTTTTATAAGACTGAGAACATACATGCGCCAATCAGCCCATAGCTCGGAGATCTTTCTCATGCCGATATTTGCTCCAATGGCTACCATTGAAAGGGGAATAAGAATTCCCGCAAGGCCGGAGCAGGCATCCATGATTTCCCCGGGGATAGGCAGGCGGAGAAAGAACAGAACAACTCCAACCACCGTTGCAACGATCGCCGGATTAAGAAGGAAGCCAAAGCTTAACTTGCCTTCACCCTGTCTCCCCTTAATCTGAATGATTCCTATGGAATAGCTGGCAAGAAAGAAAGGTATAAGAAATATGGCCGCAATAAAAATGGCATCCTCCCCGAACAGGGCAGTAATAACGGGAAATCCCATAAAGCCTGTGTTGCCGAAGGCGGTCATAAACTTGAATAGGCCTCTCTGCGACCTGTCTCTTACATAAACGGGGGTAAAGATATATGCTATCCCCAGCAGAATAAGCTGCATCACAAGAGCAAGCAGAAACACTCCTCCCACATCGGCAAAGCTCATATCCAGCTGAGTATCCAGCACGGATGAAATTATCATCGCCGGCTGTCCAATATACAGCAATACCGTATTAACTTTTTTTACTACATCAGCATCAACTTTGCCAACCTTGGCGGCAATAAAACCGATAACAATGTAGATAAACAGAACTATAAGGCGGCTGAAAAGATTACTAAGGTCCATTGCATTCCTTTCTTGCTAATCGAAAGCGGGATAAATAAACAACTCAAAATTCTCAGGCTCCCATTAGCATTCTTGCAATGGTGAAATAAATGAGAAGAGATACTGCGTCTGTAAGAGTCGTGATAATGGGGCTTGCCATAACAGCAGGGTCTATGCCTATCTTCTCCGCAAGCATCGGGAGCGTGCAGCCCACAATTTTAGCGAAGATGACAACGAACAGCACAGTTGCACTTACAGTAAGCGCTATCATAACGGTAATATCGCTGTTGCCAAGTATCAGCTTATCAAGCAGAAACATCTTACCGAAATTGACCACAGCAAGGCATATACCGCAGAGAATTGAAACCCGTAGCTCCTTCCACATAACAAGAAGCACATCGCGTGGCTCGGTATCACCTATGGAAAGGCTTCGAATAACTGCTGTAGATGCCTGGCTTCCGGAGTTTCCGCCGGTACCCATAAGCATTGGAATAAAGGCAATAAGGGCCGCCTGAGTCGCAAGAGCATCCTCGAAGGATGTGAGAATAACGCTTGTAAAGGTGGCTGAAAGCATCAGCAGCATAAGCCATGGAAGACGGTTGCGGGAGATTTCGGTTACGGGGCTGCGTGAATAGGGCTTGTCCGAAGGAGTTATAGCGGCCATGATTTCGATATCCTCAGTGGCCTCCTGCTCCATAACGTCCATAACATCGTCAACAGTAACTATACCCACAAGGCGGCGTTCTTTATCCACAACAGGTATAGTGAGCAGGTTATAATCGGAGAACATGGTGGAAACATCCTCCTGGTCATCCTCGGTGGTGGCGTAGATTATAACCTCATTCATAATGTCCTCAATAATGTCAGATTCATCTGCCATAATAAGGTCCTTGACCGTTACAACACCCTCGAGCTTTCTGTCAGCGCTGGTAACAAAGCAGGTGTAAATGGTCTCCTTGTCCGCACCAATGCGCTTGATGCGGGCAAAGGATTCCTTTACACTCATGTATTTTTTCAGATCGATAAACTCCGCGGTCATTATGCTGCCCGCAGAATTTTCAGGGTACTTGAGATACTGGTTTATAAGCTTTCTGGTTTCGGGAGTGGAAATTCTCATAACACGGGCCACCACATTGGCAGGCAGCTCCTCCATAAGGTCCACCGTATCGTCAAGATAAAGCTCCTCCAGAATGTTTCCAAGCTCAGCGTCAGTGACGGAGTTTATAATATATTCCTGCTCGGGCACATCCAGCTCGGCAAAAACATCCGCTCCATGCTCCTTGCTTAGAACCCGGAAAACCTTGATCATCTGCTGGGGCTCAAGCTCAGTAAGAAACTCGGCAACGTCGAATTCGTCGCTGGCTTCCAGGTGCTCGCGAAGAGCCTTAAGTTTTTTTTCATTCAGAAGCTGATGCATTTCCTCAAGCTTCTGTTCCTGTCGGGTCTCAAAGTCCATGGATTCTTCGTTCAGTTCTTCAAGGATCTCCTCCTCATCCATGAATGAGCACCTCCCCTCGGAATAATTATATATTTATAGCTTAGATGCCAAGATGCTCTTTCTGCTCCTCACTGAGAGCGTCAATACTGATGCCAAGAGTTTCAAGCTTCTTGAATGCAACAGCCTTATCTGTCTCCTCAGGAACAGCAATGACATCAACAGGAATATTGCCTCTGTTTTCTGCAAGATACTTTGCGGAGAGAGCCTGAATTGCAAAGCTCATATCCATTATCTCTGCAGGGTGGCCGTCTCCGGCAGCGAGATTGACTATACGTCCCTCGCCCAAAAGGTATACAGTCTTGCCGGTGGGAAGAACATAAGCATCGATATTGTTGCGGGCCTCATAGGTTTCAACCGCGTAATTCCTGAGAGCAGCAACATTAACCTCAACATCGAAATGTCCGGCGTTGCAAAGGATAGCACCATCCTTCATCTTGGCAAAATGCTTTTCGGTGACAACATCATTGCAGCCGGTAACAGTGCAGAAAATGTCACCTCTGGAAGCAGCCTCATCCATGGTCATGACTTCAAAGCCGTCCATATGAGCCTCAATGGCCTTGACAGGATCTACCTCAGTTACAATAACCCGTGCACCAAGCCCCTTAGCACGCATGGCAACGCCCTTGCCGCACCAGCCATAACCGGCAACTACAACTTCCTTACCTGCAACAATAAGATTGGTAGTGCGGTTTATAGCATCAAATACGGACTGACCTGTGCCATAACGGTTGTCAAAAAGGTGCTTGCAATCAGCTTCGTTGACCATTACCATGGGGAATTTCAAGGTTCCGGCCTTAGCCATTGCCTTAAGACGGAGGATGCCGGTGGTGGTCTCCTCACAGCCGCCTATAACATCGGGGATAAGATGGGGGAACTCAGTGTGCATCATGTGGACAAGGTCACCGCCGTCATCGATGATGATGTTGGGACCCCATTCAAGAGCGGCGCGAATGTCAGCCTCATACTGTTCCATGGTTACGCCATGATGGGCAAAGACCTCAAGGCCGCCTGCAACAAGAGCTGCGCAGACATCGTCCTGAGTGGAGAGAGGGTTTGAGCCGGTGACACGCATCTGGGCTCCGCCGATAGCCATAACACGGCAAAGATATGCGGTTTTGGCTTCAAGATGAACAGAAAGGGTGCACTTCAGCCCGGCAAAAGGTTTGGTTTTCTCAAATTCTTCCGCAATTGCACGGAGAATGGGCATATTTTTTTCCACCCATTTGATCTTCTTTTCGCCATAAGGAGCAAGATTGATATCGGTAATGCTGCTCATTTTTTCAGCCTCGTTTCTATGTATTTTTTCTAACTAATATATTTTACCACCCGAACATTGCAAAAACAACCACAATATTAAATTTTCTTAACAAGTAATCCCCCACCTCATAGATGGGGGATCAAACTTACAGTGTAAAGCATATTACAAGAGATATAATTGCGCCGGCAAGGGCTCCCACGGCAGCAAAGAACGTTGGCGGCATCTTGGCAAAAAAGTTTTTCTCCTCCGACACATAGTTTTTTACATAGTCATCCGCCACACGCTGGGCTTCCCGAAGCACATCCGAGCCTCCCCTGCTTTCTTTTATATCCTCTCTGAGAATAAAAATAGCCTGTTCAAAAAACTTTGGATTTGGAGATTTAACAACTACCACCCTTTTGCTGGTCCCTTTTACCACTTTTCTGCCCTCCTGTCTTGGAATATTCTCTATATGTTCCCAGTTTAACCCTTTGGGCAGTCTATTATTCACTCCCTTACCATATAGCTTGGTTCTTCTCATTCCTGTAAAGAAATTCACCTTTTCTCCCTACCTCACCCGCGCTTTTCAATTTTTACAGCCAGCACCGTCATATCGTCCCCGGCACCGTACCTGCTGTATGCCGTCTGCAGAGCCTGACGGGCAAGGGCCTTTGCGTCTCCGCTTTCAAAGCCTGTCAGCAGCTCGCGCATCCATCCGTCTTCGGTTTCCGCTATAACGCCGTCGCTTGCAACAAGAGCGAGGCTTCCGGGCTTAAGTCTCATTTTCACGATATCCGGCATCCCTGCATCGTCGCCCACAGCAAGCCCGGCAGCAAGATTCTCGCTGCGCACACGACGGACGGTTCTCCCTGTGCGGACATAGCTGGGCGCAGCACCGTATTTGTAGAAAAGGGTTTCCCCAGTAAACAGGTCAATACACATAAGATCAACGGTGGCAAAGCCCCAGTCCTCACCGTTTTTCAGAAGCATCATGGAGTTCAGCATTTTCATGGCCACAGCCGGGTCAACACCGGCTCTGAGGAAGCGTTCAAGTATCCTTACCGCAGCCACAGACTCTTTTGCAGCATTTTCACCGCTGCCCATTCCGTCGGACAGTATTATGCAAAGCTTGCCCTGATCAGTCTTGAAATAGGTTCCCCTGTCTCCTGACACAGCCTCACCCTTTTTCTTCATAGAGGCAATGCCGACACTGGCACTCAACGGCTCCGCCTCAAGAAGTACTATTCTCCCTTCTCCCGGTCTCTCATCATTAACCGGACGGCAAAGTCGCACACCAACCGCCGACGAAAGCCTGTCCAGATAGTTTTTCTCCCTTATAAGCTCTCTCAGCCTGGCACTTTCAATTATTATATGAAGCCTTCCGCTTTTATCGCGGAATACTGATACATCTGCCTCCACATCAACACTGCCAAGAAAGCGCAAAAGCCTTCGCTGGCAGAGAACATCTGGGCCATAGGAATTGAGAAGCTCCTCCGAAACATCCTCCAGAAGCTGAGAAAGGTCGTAATACTGGCTGTAAGCGGCAGAGCGGTTTTCCTGCAGTTTCAGGCGAAACTGCTTTCGGTACATCTGTCCCCGAAGCTCCCCGTTTATAGCACTTACAAGCTCCGGTGTTCGGCTGCACTTTTCTCTGAAGTGCTCCGGAATATCGCTTTTCAGTACAAGTCCCCTGCTTTTTATTGCCGGAGTTACATCATTGAAGGCAGCCAAAGTATCCATATAATTCGTGTTCCAGCATTCATTTTTCCTCTTGCACCGCGTGCAGACC
Source organism: Oscillospiraceae bacterium (assembly GCA_045594965.1). Taxonomy (GTDB): domain Bacteria; phylum Bacillota; class Clostridia; order Oscillospirales; family Oscillospiraceae; genus SIG459. The sequence continues at coordinate 15,059 of JAZNZM010000223.1, forward strand.
GCGTCCGCAGCTCTGTCAAATATTTTGGAAATGTCCTCGTCATTGCTCTCCGCTGTGAGACTTGAATCAACAGTATAGAAAAGATCCTTCAGGGCATGAGCCATTTTTTCCACCCGACGGGCAGCATATTTCCTCAGCCCTGCCTCACCTGCACTCAACTGCTGCGGTCTCAGGAAGGAGCCTATAAAATTATGCACCTTCATCGGAAGAATCATAAAAATAACACTGGAGGCAAACACCTCATAATATACGCTCATGTTCTCACCTGTCTCAATTACACCAAGAGAAGCAACCGCCGCAGAGAGAATAAAACTCAGTGCAAAAGGCAGCCTTCCATGCCGTGAGAAAAGACCCGATACAAGCCCGGCAAAAGCGTAAACAAAGCTGTAGCCCTGTCCCGAAGAGGAAGAAATATCCATGGCAAGACCAAGTGCCGTACCCGCAGCGGCTCCGGACAGAGTTCCGCCCTTGAAGGCTGAAACCATCACAACCAACAGTGCAGCAAAGCGGCCTATAGACAAAAGCTTCATTATCTCCAGACGGTTCAGACTCATCAAAAGGCAGCTGAGCAGAATCACAACCGCAACACCGTGGCGGATTTCCGCAGACTCAGTGTCCCTCTCGGCCGTGCTCAGAGCTTCGCGAAAAAAGTAGCTTCCCCCACCTGCAAAAACACACTTTGCAAAAAGCTGCGGAAGCTCACTTGCACTTACAGTTACTTCAAGGCTGCCAAGTATCCCTGTAACAGCCGTAAAAAGAGCCGCAACAGCCGGCATGAACCAAAGCTTTTTGTATACCTTCAAATCCTGAAATATATAAACGGAGGTAAAAACCAGAAATACCGCTGCAACTTGCTTTATCCCCTCCTTAAAGCTGAAGGCCGCCAGATAAGCGGCCGAAGCTCCCAAGGCGCAGAACAAGCCCGAAAGCTGCGCGCCTGCCTGGGCCGTTATGGCCACGCCAAAGGGACTGCAGCCGCCAAACACAGGCACTGTTGCCAGTACAAAGCCCAAAAGGAAATTAAGCGCCCAACCAAGACCGGTTGCCAGCTGGGGTCTCTGCTCCGGAAGCGAGCCGCTTACAAGCTGCCGCCGAAGCTCCATCATTTGTGGTTTGAGTTTCACTAATATGCCTCCCAAAAATCAGTTTACATAAATTATATAATTATACTTATGGGAAACATGTCGCAGGCCGCTGTTGATTATTATTATTTATTCGTCGGAAATGACGGGAAATATTAATAGCCTCTGATTCTTCTCATCCTTGATTTTTATGTCCATTTGATGTATACTTAGCTTAGCGAGTTAGCCTATGCTTACTATTTGCTTTGAAGGTGATAGAGTGACAGAAAACAATTATAAAATCAGCGGCATGCACTGTGCTGCCTGCTCGTCTGCTATTGAGAGATTCCTCGGCAAGCAGGAGGCGGTTGAACAGGTATCCGTTAACCTTACAACAGAAAAAATGCTTGTGAGATACAACGAAGAGGCTCTGAGCAATGAAGACATCATTGCTCTTGTGGAAAAGCTTGGCTATGGCTGTATGGAACAGTCTCTTGCAGATGCCCTTGCCGCCAAAGAAGGGAAGGCCGCAAAGGAGAGGGCAGAAAAGGAGCTTGCAGCGCAGTTTAAAAGAGCCATAATCGCAATCTGTTTTGCAGTCCCCCTTTTGTATGTTTCCATGTTTCACATGCTGGGCGCTCCCCTGCCCGCTTTTATGGATATGCATCATTCACCGGGAGTTTATGCTATAGTACAGCTTATTCTGACAGTACCCATACTCATCTGCGGACGGAGCTTTTTCACAAGCGGATTCCCTGCCCTATTCAGGCTCCACCCCAACATGGACTCTCTCGTAGCCGTGGGTACAACGGCCGCCTTTTTCTTTTCCCTGTATGTAAGCTTCCGTGTGCTCACCGGAAGTCCGGAATACATCCACAGCATCTGCTTTGAGTCCTCCGCAATTGTTGTGGCATTTGTTATGCTTGGCAAAGCGCTGGAGGCCAGAAGCAAGAAACGCACAGGCGAGGCCATAGCACGCCTTACCGAGCTTGCCCCAGAAACCGCCCGCGTCACCCGTAATGGAGTCACTGTAGAAATTCCTGCCGCAGACCTTGTGCCCGGCGATATTGTCACCGTTCTTCCCGGTGAGCGCTTTCCCTGCGACGGAACCGTCAGCCTTGGAGAGAGCAGCGTGGATCTCAGCATGCTTACCGGCGAAAGCCAGCCCGTTGCCGTTGCTCCCGGGCAGGAGGTAACAGGCGCAAGCATCAATCTTGAGGCAAAAATCGTATTCACCGCCACCCGAACCGGTTCGGACACTGCTTTATCCCAGATAATCCGAATGGTTGAGGACGCACAAAGCCGCAAAGCCCCAATTGCCAGGCTTGCAGACACTGTAGCAGGCTTTTTCGTACCTGCCGTTATCGGCATCGCCGTTCTCGCCTCCATTATATGGGCTTTATGCGGCAAGGACTTTGAATTTGTGCTTAACATTTTTGTCTCCGTGCTTGTTATTGCCTGCCCCTGCTCCCTTGGTCTTGCCACACCTACAGCAATTATGGCCGGAACAGGCCGCGGTGCAGAGCTTAAAATACTCTATAAGAGCGGAGAAGCCCTGCAGGAGCTCAGCCGCGTACAGACAGCGGTTCTGGACAAAACCGGAACAGTGACCGAAGGCAGGCTGAAGCTTGTCGGAATTTATCCCGCCGAAGGCTTCGGTGAGAGAGAGCTTCTCCAATATACCGCATCTGCCGAAACCGGCAGCATACACCCCATAGCAGCCGCTGTTACCCTCCATGCGGAGAAAGAGGGTATAAAGCTGCTCAACGCAGAAGATTCTCAGCTTATTCCCGGAAAGGGCATCTCCACAGTTTTGGAGAACAAAAAGGTACTTGCAGGCAATGCCGCCCTTATGGATGCCCAAGGAATAGACATTTCCTCCGCTCCTCTGATAACAGACGCCACTCTGATTTATACCGCTGTTGACGGTGTTTACGCCGGGCTTATTTCCGCCAAGGACACCATAAAAGCCGATTCTGCCGAAGCTATAGAAGCGCTCAGCAAGCTTGAAATAAACTCCATCATGCTGACCGGAGACAACGAAGGCTCAGCAAAAGCAATTTGCAGCGAGGCCGGAATCGGGAACTTCCGCGCCAATGTTCTTCCGGGCGACAAGGCCGCTGAGGTTGAATCCATACGCCGCGAAGGCAAAAAGGTTCTCATGGTGGGCGACGGCATTAACGATGCGCCTGCTCTGGCCGCAGCCGATGTTGGCATTGCAATTGGCAGCGGCACGGATGTTGCCATCGAGTCGGCCGATGTTGTGCTTATGCACGGCGAGCTTACGGGACTTGTCACCGCCATAAGACTGAGCAAGGCCGTTATCCGCAACATAAAGCAAAATCTCTTCTGGGCATTTTTCTATAACTGCTGCGGCATTCCCTTTGCCGCCGGTGTTGTCTATGCTTTGGGCGGTCCTCTGCTGCCTCCTATGTTCGCAGGAGCTGCCATGGCCCTCAGCAGCGTGACTGTTGTTATGAACGCTCTGAGACTGAGAAGATTCAAGTAATATATTAAAAACCTCGTGGAATCCACGAGGTTTTTTGTCACCATATAAAGGGAATCAGTCTGTATTTTACCCGTTTTTTATACTCAGCGTAACCCTCAAGGCCCTGTTCAAGTATTTTTTCTTCATTTTTCAGACGCATAATTATAATCGCCGGATAAGCGAGAAAGAACACAAGAGAAATTACCGAGCCAAGCACCAGAGGTATGCTCAGGAAAAGAATCAATGTTGCCATATACATCGGATGACGGACAATGCCGTAGAGACCGGTGTCAATTACTTTCTGTCCCTCCTGCACCTCTATAGTGCGGGAGAGATAGGCGTTTTCACGCAGCACCTCAGCATAGAGAATATAGGCAAGGAGAAAGAGCAGCGCTGCCGCAATGCTTATCCACATGGGTATAGGCAGCCAGCCAAAGCGATGGTCAAGTCCCGCAGCCACGAATCCCAGAACAAACATAAGTCCGCTGAGCCTCACCACCAGCTGCTGCTCCCCCTGCTTTTCTTTGGCAGAGAGGCGTTTTCTCAGCAGCTCGGGGCATTTCACCATCATAACAATACCGGCGAAAAGCATTGGCACAAAAAGAATTGCCATAAGAAGCCAGCCGCAGGGATAATCGAAGCCTCCGGGGAGAAATATCAGAATTCCCACAAGCACAAAGCCAAGCAGAAACTTTAATATCGCCTGAAAAAACAGTTTTATGTTCATAGCTTATCCCCCCAACGAGTTGAGAAAAAAATCCTCGTCTATGCACAGCTTGCCGCCCGTAAATTTAAGACCGTAGCGGCATTTTTTTGCTATGAGAAAGATTCTGTGACCGTCTATGCCGATAAGATTATCTACCTTGTCTATGAGCTTCTGAGCCTCGCTGTGGAAAGAGGATATGGTAACATACAGGCCTCGGCTGCCCTGCTCAGCGCAGACAGCTCCGTAAAACTCGCGGACATCCTTTGGTGTTACAATGGCGTTACGGTTTTTCATCTGCATCAGGATAAGCTCACGGTAGCCCAGCCAGTCCTGAGTATTGATTATTCCGTCTATGCCTCCATCGTTGCTGCCGCCGGATACGGAAGCGGAAATGATGCTCTTGCCGCATTTCCTGAAGTATTTTTCCATCAGCTCTACGGCGTATAGCTCAAACCACTCACCGCCCATGGTGTGTATGGCTTTGAGGAAATACTTTTCTACGCTTCCACCCAAAGCGGCTTCACGAAGATAGCATCCAAGCTCGGTGCTGGGGTAGCGCCTGTCGGATATAAGGCTCATCTTATCGCTGCAGCGGCAGATATGCCCCTCCTCCTCAAGACGGGCTATGACCTGTCCCAAAACAGAGCGAAGCTGCAGATTTTTTTCCTCAGCTCCCGGCTCGCAGCCGCAGAAATGCTCTTCCGCCATACGGAAAAGCTCCTGCTTTGTAAAGCTCTTGCCCCCCTCCAGAAGGGATACGATATAATCGCGGCACTGATACTTGGAAACGAAATTTATCTCTGCACTGTTGAGGCTCATGTAGCCCAGCTCGTCCTCAAGTATATATTTGGACTTCATAGCGGAGGACAAAATCATGCCTATACGGCTCTTGGCCGTGACCAACTCACTGCCGGGGGCTGTATTAGTAAGCTGCTCCGCCGTGAAGTCGATTTTGGCTATTACAGCTTCTATAAGCTGTTTTCTTCTTATTTCAGGAGCGGCAGACAGGCAGTCAAAGAGCATGACTCTTATCTGCTCTTCGCTTGCTTTCAGAAAATCGCTGTAGGTCATATTTCCTTTACCGCCTTTCGCTTTTTTATTTATCATAGCACATCGTTTCGTCGAAAACAATATGTGTATTTCGTATGTAAAAAAAGCCCTACAAGCCTTGATATTCGGTGAATTTTTCTTCTTGTATTCAGTCCTGAAAAGTTGTATATTCTATTGGACATAAAGAAATGTTAATAAGAAGGTAAATACATAAATGAATATTCTTTTTTCTATTGCTGTGGCTCTCATCGTTGGTCTTTTGATGACCCGAATCATCAATTTTCTCAAGCTCCCGGATGTCACCGCGTATCTTATTGCCGGAATTATCATCGGTCCCTTCTGTCTTGGCAGTCTGGGCATCGATGGCCTTGGTTTCACAAGCTTCGAGTCCATCCATTCTCTGAGCATGATAAGCAATCTGGCTCTCGGATTTATTGCCTTTGCCATAGGCAATGAGTTCACCATGAAGAAGCTCAAAAGCACCGGGCGTCAGGCTGTTGTTGTGGCTATATGCGAGAGTCTCGGCGCGGTTATTCTTGTTGAGGGAGCTATGATTGCTCTCCACTTTGCTTTTCCCAACACCCTTTCCCTTCCTGCCGCTATTACTCTCGGCGCCATTGCCAGTGCCACCGCTCCTGCTGCCACACTGATGGTTGTCCGTCAGTACAAGGCCAAAGGCCCCGTTACCGATATACTCCTCCCTGTTGTGGCTCTGGACGACGCAGTAGGCCTTGTGTGCTTTGCTGTGGCATTCGGTATTGCCAAGGCTCTTCTTGTTGGTGCTGTGGACATTGTCTCCATAATCGTTGAGCCTCTTCTTGAGATTGTGCTGTCTCTTATTCTGGGCGCTGTACTGGGCTATGTGCTCAACGCCATTGAGAAGCTTTTCCATTCTAACCGCAACCGCATGACACTTATCATAGGCTTTGTAGTGCTCACCGTTGCTCTGAGCATGCTTAAGATAGAGGTAGGAAATGTGACCATTGGTTTCTCTACCCTCCTTGTATGCATGATGCTGGGAACGATATTCTGCAACACCTGCCCTTTGTCAGACGAACTTATGGAAAAGTCCGACCGCTGGACCGCGCCCCTATTCACCCTCTTTTTTGTTCTTAGCGGTGCGGAGCTCAGACTGAACATTTTCTCCGACTATCTCATGGTCATTATCGGTCTTGTATATATCGTCTCCCGCTGCATTGGCAAATATGTTGGTGCAGGCCTCTCCTCCCGTGCCATGGGCTGCGACAAAGCAGTAAACAAGTATCTTGGCATCACGCTTTTCCCCCAGGCAGGTGTGGCTCTGGGCATGAGTCTCAGCGCCGCCACTTATCTCGGACAGGACGGTCTTGTCGTTCGCAATATCATACTCATGGGCGTTCTCATTTATGAGCTTTTCGGCCCCATGATGACCAAAATCTCACTCACCAAGGCCGGCGATATTCAACCCAAGAGCGACGAGGTAAAAAACCGTCGCCAGAATCACATTGCTGCAAAAGCAAAAGGATAAAAAAGTGAAGAAGCACGCGTTTTTTAAGCGCGTGCTTCTATTTCATTGCAATTGAACTATGAACTCATGCTCTCCGGCGGCAAGATTACTGCACAGACCGGGGAGTTTTATTATTGCTTCCACAGCGTGTGGAACAATTGCATTGACTGATGCTCTGCCCTTATTGATATTCCAGCGAATCGCAGCTTTTCCGTAAGGAGTTATATGGCTGCATTCAGCGCTTTCAAGTCCGCAGGCAAGATCGGGAGAATACTCTATTTTGCTCCATCCGGGAGCCAGAGGCTTCAGTCCGCCAATGTTGCGATAAATCCAGTCTCCCACGCTTCCGAGAGAATAGTGGTTATAGGAGCTGGTGGTGACGGTTCCGTCAGGTCGGATAGCGTTCCAGTTTTCCCAAATGCTTGTGGCTCCTTTTTCAACCTGATAAAGCCATGAGGGGCTTTCTGTTCGGTAGAGAAGCTTATATGCAAGGTCCTTGTAGCCCCACTTCGTAAGCACATCAAGGAGATGGGGGGTAGACACAAAGCCTGTATCAAGGGTGCAGCCCTTAGCCTCGATCATAGAAACAAGGTGCGCTGCGGTCTTTTTTCCAAGCTCTCCCGATGCCGCTCCCGAGTAAAGTGCCATTACATAAAGCCCCTGAAGCTCCCCTTCTACACTTCCGTCGGGACGGATAAATCGCGCTCTGACAGCATCGCGGATTTTTTCGAGAAGCTCAGAATAGGCCTTGAGTTTTTCCGTTTCGCCAAGAGCTTCCAAAACCTCTGCAATGGCAGCAGTGGTTACGGCATACTGGCAGGCTGCAATCACCGGAGCGGTTACTGCCGCGCCCTCCTCTATGTTGCTCTCATAGCTTGGTATGAGCCAGTCTCCGAAATGATATCCCTCAGACCACAGATAGTCCTTTGACATTGACGCAATATACCCCATCCATTTTTCCATCATTGGCAGATTATCCCTGAGAAGCTTTTTATCTCCGTATGCCTTGTATAACTGCAAAGGCAACAGAACGCAGGCATCAGACCAGGCAGCGGAACTGTTATAGCCATTGGTTTTCAGCTGCATTTTTGTCTGCTCAGGATAGGATGGTATAACTATGGGCACGCTGCCGTTTTCCTCCTGCACGAGACGCATCTGATCAAGCCAGTGGCCAAGGAAGCCATGGAGGGAATAGTTGAAGCAGCCTGTGGATGCAAAAACCTGTATGTCTCCTGTCCATCCCACTTTTTCTCTCTGGGGACAGTCCGTAGGCACGGACACCATATTGCTTCGGGTGGAGTTTTTAATATTGCGCTGGAATGCATTCAATCCCTCATGGGAGCAACTGAAATAACCAAGCTCCTCAAGAGGTGTTCCTATTTTCAGAGCCTTGACAGAAAGTATCTCATTTTCTGCAGCGCCCTCAATACGCACATATCTGAATCCGTGATAAGTAAACAGAGGACTGAAGATTCTCTCGCCCTTTCCGCAGACAAGCTTATCCTGCTGATCCTTGTTGCGGCCAAGAATGTTGCGGAAGAAGTTGCCCTCTCCATCAAGGGTTTCGCTGTGGTCAAGGGTCACTTCCCTTCCCTCTGGGCAGTTATGACAAAGCTCCACAACGCCTGCAAGGCACTCACCGAAGTCCGCAATAAGCTCTCCCTTAGGACTGCGGAAAATCTTCACAGGCTCAATTGCGCTCCAAGCTCTGACCGGCTCAGTTTCCTGAAGGGAAAGAACGCTCTTGTCATAGTCCGCTTCCATACAGCTTTTCCACTCAGCCTTTTCCGCAGAGAGGTCCCATTTTTCGCCCATCATAAGGCCGGAGTATTTGGTGTGTGATTCTCTGGCTTCACAGAGGCTGTCCGTGATAATTCGCTTCAGTTCACCGCTGCAGTCCATATCGAGCTGGGCTATGAAGGCAAGGCGGTCGCCGTACTGACAGCTATGACCTGTGAGACCGATGCGTCCTATCCACCATCCGTCGCCCAAGAGGACATTGATGCTGTTTTCCCCTTCTTTGAGGTAAGGGGAAACATCATAAACCTGATAATAAACAAGACTCTCATAGGGGGTGGTTTCCGGAGCAAGCCGGCGTCCGTCCACCGCTGTGCCATTTATACGCAGGCTATATACACCATGGGCAGAGCAGTACATAAGAGCCTTGGCAGGAAGGGAGTCCAAAAAGAAACTTCTCTTAAGCTCCTGCACCGGGCGAAGTCGGTCATGGCCTCCGAAATGGTCCGGCATAGGTACAAACTGTTCAAAGAACATGATGTCCCGCTCCCGTATGCCCTCAAGCTGCTGAGGTTCAATCCATTTTGCCTGCCAGCTTTCACCCATAAAACCCGTGTAAAGCGTTGTTTCCGCAGTCTCTCCACCCAGCGTAACGCGGACAAGATATTTGTTTCTTGGCTTCAGCGGCAGACAGTCGAAGCTAATTTCATGCTGCCAGGGAATAACACCGCTGTCCCAACACAAAGCATCATCCGAAATTATCTCAAAGCGCAGCTCATTGTCCACAGCCTCTTTTGATACAGAAAGGGACAGGGCCGGTTTATCCGTTGCAGCGATGCCGGCTCTTCCGTTTATTTTGAAAGAAGTAATCTTCATTATTATACCTCACATTTGAAATTCCTCATTGCTGTGGCACTTTTTATACTCCTGCGGCGGCATACCGTAAACCTTACGGAATGTTCGTGAGAAATGATCCACCGAATCATAGCCCACGGCATCTGCAATCTCGCTTATCTTCATGTGTGTATTCATAAGATACTCGATTGCCTTGTTCATTTTCAAGGTGCGCAGAATATCCGTGAAGCTTTGATTAAGCTTTTTATGAATAAGCTTACTGAGATAGCTCTCACTGAAATGGAAGGTTTTGGCCAAAGAAGCCAAGGTTACCGTGCGGAAATTATGCTGTATGTAGTTCAGCACAAGGGAAAAGTCGAAGTCCCGCTCGGAATATCCCTCATGACGGTAGAGGGTTACGGCGTTTCTTGAGCCTCTCAGAGTGCGGGCAAGATAGAGATTCAGAAGACTTACAGCGCAGTCATTGGAATAGCTGTCCGTGAGATTGCATTCATAGATAAGCTCTTTCAGTGCCTGGCCAATAAGAGGATCATTGCCGGTTTTAAAAAGAATGTAGTTTGCCCGCCTTGTCTCATAGAGACTGCTGCGAAAGAAAAGGCTCATAAGATCCTTCTGGGTAAGAAGGTTATGGAAAACACTGTTGAAGGTGCTGGTGCGTACAACCACGGAAACCGCAAAGCAGCCCGGCTCCAGAGGAAGGCTGTGGCCTGACATTGGAGACACAATGCACATATCGCCCTCGGAAAGAGTTACCTTTTCTCCCTCGAAGGCAAAGGTGCACTGCCCTTTCAAAACATGTGTAATCTCAAAAAACCTATGGAAATGGGGAAGCTCCACCATATACGGCATATTGAGAAGGCAGAAGACATCCTTATCTTCAGGAAACAGGTTTTGCTCTTCCATTGTGGGGTCGCTCATATAGGTATGTGCCTGGGCAAGAACAGAATCGGCATAAACGCACAAACCACGCATGAAGTCCATGAATTCCGCATCACTCATATTGGAACGAAAAAGCGGAAAATCCGGTGGAACTTTACTAAGTTCTCCTGCAGCCCTCAGATTGTCAACAGCCTCGGGAAATGAAAAACTTCTGCCGGTTTCTGCGTTTTTTCTAATCAGATAATCATAGATTTGCCCTATTGTTGCGTAATTTTTGTCATTGCTCACAATTAGTTCCCTCCTCTCCTATGCTTATAATATAATCAGCCTTCCCACATGCTGTCAATGTACAAATCAAAAAAAGTCGGATTTTAGGCTGATTCGTGGGTGTACTGTATCTTTGTCTTTTGTTATATTTAATGTAATATAGGCTATAGATTTCCTTGATGTGCCTAAATTTACGGGGTGATTATGCCATGAATGAACATCAGCTGATCGTAGAAACCAGGGACCTTTGTAAAAACTTTGGCCCCACCATTGCCCTAAATCATGTTGATTTGAAAATTTACAGAGGCCAGATCACAGGACTCATAGGAGAAAACGGCTCCGGAAAGTCCACCATCACCTCTATTTTGGCCGGTATGCAGCCCGCCACCAGCGGTGAGATATACTATAAAGGCGAGCTTCACAAGGTTTCCACCATGATAGAAGGCGCTGCCAAGGGTATAGGCATGATAGTGCAGGAGCAGGGCTATGTTAACGGTATTTCCATTGCTCAGAACATATTTCTTGGTGAAGAAGGCAGATTCCGCAAAGGCATAGGTCTTTCCCGCTCCGCCATGAACAAGGCTGCTCAGAAAGCTCTGGACGATATAGGCTGCGGAGATATAGACGCAAGCTGGGTCATCGACAGACTGAACATCCAGGACAGAAAGCTTGTTGAGCTTGCACGAGTGATGGTAAACGAGCCTGAGGTCCTTGTGGTTGACGAGACCACCACCGCCCTCTCTCAGCGCGGCCGCGACATTATTTATGACATAATGCGCAGGATGCGCGATGAAAATAAGTGCGTTATCTTCATCTCCCACGATCTTGAAGAGCTCATGGAGATATGCGACCGCATGGTTGTCCTGAGAGACGGAAAGTATATTGCCGCTCTCGACCGCAGCGAATTTGATGGCAATGTTATCAAAAAGCACATGGTTGGCCGTGAAATGGGCGAAAAATACTACCGCAGCGATTTTGAGGCCAAAATCAGCGACGAGATCATTATCGAAGTTGACAATGTGACCTCCGGCTCCGGTCTTCTTATGAATTTCTCCATGGAGGTACATAAGGGCGAGATTCTGGGTATAGGCGGCCTTTCCCATTGCGGAATGCACGAGCTGGGCAAGGTGATTTTCGGCGAAGACAAGCTTCTCACCGGCTCTGTCACCCATGTCCCCTCCGGTCAGAAGATCACAAGCGCCGGACAGGCCACCAAGCTGGGCTTTGGCTATGTTTCCAAAGACCGAGACAAGGAAGCTCTTGTGCTTGCCGCGTCCATCAGAGACAACATCGCCTCTGCCGGTCTTGACAAAATAAACTCCGGACCTTTCATTTTCCCCAAGAGCGAAAAGGATTACGTGAATAAGCAGGTAGACAGTCTTTCCATCAAATGTGCATCCATCAACCAGAATGTTCAGTTCCTCTCCGGCGGCAACAAGCAGAAGGTTGTTTTCGGAAAATGGGTAGGCCGTGACTGCGA
>JAZNZM010000224.1:0-25175 GCA_045594965.1 Oscillospiraceae bacterium
AATCCAGTCCGACCAGATTTTTAAGTGTTTGCCCACATTTATACATTTCCGTAAATATACATGGATGAAGAAACTGACAAGAAGCTGATATTCATTCTTTGTAATATTAGCAAATTAAAAAACAGGTATGCTAGGCATACCTGTTTTTTAGTACAAAAGTCTGTATATTACTTCTATTAAACACCAAGAATCTGCTTTTTCTTTGCCTCAAATTCTTCCTGGCTGATTATTCCGCAGTCAAGAAGTTCCTTGTAGCTGCGTATTGCCTCAATATTGGCCAATTCAGCGGAAGTTGGTGCTGCGCTTGCTGCCTGTGCAGTTGCAGGTGCAGGCTGGGTATATGCAGGTGCAGGCTGGGTATATGCAGGTGCAGACTGGTTATATGCTGGTGCAGACTGGGTATATGCTGGTGCAGGCTGGGTATATGCTGGTGCAGGCTGTGCAGTTGCTGCACCTGTGCTGACTTCGATATTGTTTATTCGCACTTGCATAAGGATGCAGGCAACAACGGGGATAAATATACCAAACAGAATATACATTGTGTTCTGGTCGGAATAGTTGGGATTAGTCTGCTTAGAAAGGTCGGAAAGTCTGCGGGCATGTTTGCAGAACCAGTAGATATAGTAATAAGGAACAAAGAGGCAAAGAAGAAGCTTTTTAACGGGAACATATTCCTGAGCTCCGGGAGCCCTGTTCAGATAGCGGGTAGTGCGGAAAATCCACATGTAAAACCATACGCCGCAGGTAACAAGGGTAAGAGCAATATGTTTACCCAAAGGAATAAAGTTTCCACCCTGAGGAACTGCAGAGCCATTGCCCGTAGAGGAAGAAGCGGAAGGATTATATGCCTTTGCAGTGCCGTTGTTTGAACCGTTGGCATAAACATGGCCCATGCCCATGGGAACTGCAGTGATATATGGATCGAGCAGCCAGGAACAGAGGAAATATATGGCCACAACGCTTAGTCCGGAATTGATAATCATGTCAGCGAAGCTGGCAAACACTAAACTCAAGGATATATATTTGATGAAGTTGATAAGAAAAGTGAGGAGCAACGCGGCGGCAGGCAGGAAAAAGAACTTCTTAAAGAAGCCTTCCACCGGGGACAGTTTTATAGAAATCAGATTCTGCTCACAGACAATGAGAGCAAGAACAAGCACATAGCCATATGCGCCAAGGGCAATAAAGTTTACAAAAGTGAAGAATCTAAGTAACTTGATAAGAGAAATAAGGGTAGATGCGGCTGTGGCTGCCAGCATGAGAATATCTCTGCGCTTCATAAAGAGAACAACGCAAAGGAATGCGTCCGCGCCAAGGCTAAGAAAATCAAAAAAAACATAAGCGAATGCCGCATAACCGCTGAAAAGAATACTAAAGAATGATATAAGACCAAGTCCAGCGGAAATAGCCAGCAGTATCGCTGCCGGAGACAGCTTTTTATTGTTCGTCATTTGAAACTCTCTCTTTCTATTCTGTCCGAATTTTTTCGGAGTGTATTGTGTCTATATATTACCGCTCTCCGCTCATTAGGTCAAGTAGAAGAAAACTGAGCCTGAAAAATCGGTTGACTTAGTACTTAAATTAAGCTATAATACATGGGAATTTAATACTGCGCATGACGACACACGTTGTACCCAAAGTACGTAAATCTGATTACGGAACATGTTTGCTCCATTTTCGGATGCCTTCTTTAGGTATGCGTGTTATTTTTTTGCGTTCAGGAGACAGGAAGGAGAAAAACCATGCCAAGAAATCAATTTCAGCGAATGATATTCGCACTGCTAACAGTTATCATTACAGTACATGCCTATGTATTCTACAGCCTCTATGTAGTTAACGGCAGCACCCTTATAGAAGTTACAGGAGAACGCAGCGTTCTTGCGGCCGTAAACGCTATGGGCGGCGTTTATATGCTTGGACGACACTGCCCCATTTGGGCCGTAGTTGCTCTTGAATTTGTTCTTGCCTACTGCCTTGAGCTTTTCATGGGTTCGCCCTGTTCATTCAAGCTTGCTCGAAAGGTCTTTGACCCGAGAAGAAACCACCCAATGCTTTTTGAAAGCGCAAATATCTGCGCCACGGTAGGTCTCATGTGCCCTGCCATGAGTTTCGTTGCCGCCTGGCTGTATTATCCCTACTATGATGGCTTCAACCTGTTCACTTTGTTGGCAGATTGGCTTAAGCTTGTTTGCTTCAATTTCCCATTTGCCTTCTTTACTCAGCTCTTTTTTATTCAGCCCTTTGTGCGAACCATTTTCAAGACGCTGTTCCGCAAAGACATTCAGACCCGCAAGACAGAGGACAAGGAAAAGGAAGCTCTCGGCGAAGGCACAAAGCCCCAAGACAACATTGCCGCTGTACGAGACGTTCTCAAGCGCTTCGACCAGATCCGCGAGGAGTTGGCAGAAGAATACGGCGTTAAGAGCGGGAAATAATATATACACAAAAAAGACCGCCGATGTGGCGGTCTTTTTTTATAAAATCAGTCCTGCTCCCAGTTGTGGTAGACGTTCTGGACGTCGTCGTTATCCTCGAACATGTCGATCATCTTGGTCATGTTCTTGATATCGTCCTCGTTTGTGAGCTTGATGTAGCCGTTCTGGGGAATCATCTCTGCCTGAGCGGAGAGGAGCTTATAACCCTTTGCGGAAAGAGCCTCGGAGACAGCAGCAACGTCGTCGGGAGTGGTGTAGACAGTGAAGGTCTCACCATCTGCCTCGAAATCTTCAGCGCCGCAGTCAAGGGCCTCCATCATGACTTCGTCTTCATCCAGTTCCTCATCCTCGTTATCGATGATTATAACGCCCTTATTATCAAAGCTCCAGCTCACGCAGCCGGAAGCACCAAGATTTCCGCCGTACTTATCAAAGATATGGCGAACTTCGGAAGCAGTGCGGTTGCGGTTATCGCTCAGTGCGTCAACTATAACGGCTACACCGCAGGGACCGTAGCCCTCATAAACAACCTTCTCGAAGTTATCGGTGCTGCCTGCGCCGAGAGCCTTATCGATGGTGCGTTTGATGTTGTCGTTAGGCATGTTGGCTGCCTTTGCCTTGGCAATAACAGTTGCAAGACGGGAGTTGTTGTTAGGATCGCCGCTGCCGCCCTCTTTAACTGCAACTATCATTTCACGAGCAATCTTGGTGAAGGCCTGTGCGCGCTTGGCGTCAGCGGCACCCTTGGTCTTCTGTATATTGTGCCATTTAGAATGTCCAGACATATATTGTCAGCCCCTTGTAATATATTTTATCCAAAATATATTAGCACAATTGGCCGTTCTTGGCAATAGCAAAACGCAAAAAGGGACTGTCATTACAAAATGACTGCCCCTTTTTGCCAATTAATTTGTTTTTGGTATCAGAATCAGCTTGCCTACAGCATCGGATACGCTTTCAAAGCAGTTTGCTGACATTATTGCCTCTACGCAGGAACAGTTTTCCCGAGCTACACTCCACAGTTCATCTTCCCTGTTGATCCTAAGCAAAACAAGTGACGGCTTTTCTGAATTATCCTTAAGCACATCTTCATCATAGCTTATATGACTTACAATGCTGATTTTATCCTCCATACGCAAAATGAGCTCCGCAGCTACTTCTATTCTCAGTTCCATACCTCCGGGTACCGGTAAAGCAGCCCAATCAATTATCTCTATACTTTTCAGCGAGTATTCCCCTTCTTCACCCGGAATTCTGAAAACAATTGTCCCTCTGTGCCTTTCGCTCCAGATTCCGTCCTCACCCCTGCAAATGGCTGAAAACAGGTAAGGAAGCGACATTTTTGTTCCGTCAAATATTGGTTTTGACGGAACAATATAAGAGTATAACACCTCTGAAACCGGTCTTGATGTTTCATAAAGCTGTCTGCTGCTTTCTTTTTCTCTGCCTTTGTCCCAGATCAACTCAGCTTCTAACTCTTCCCGTTCCGCAATAATCTCATGGCAGTTGCTGTATACTTCATCCACAAAACTCATGCTTACATTACTGCGATATATAAGCTGAGCCACCATATGATACTCAAGCACTATCCTTCCTTCGTTTTCCTGAGATATACCGCAATATGCACCGCTGGGATTAAGCCAAACAAGACTTGGACCGGCAAGTAATTCCCCTCCAAGTTCAACGATCTGAGAAAAATCGCTTACAGGTTCAATGCGGCATATCTCACCTTCATCATTGATTATGATCAGGCGGCTTTTTATTTTCCCCTTAATGATCAGCTTGCTTCCTACGGTTTTAGTTTCGTCAACACATGAGTCAACACCTAAACAGATGACACCTTTTGAATTCCCTGCAGCGGGAGGAAGGCTTATCTCATCGCTGACCGGAAATGTCTTTTCTGTTACCGCGCTGATAATGCTGCATTCCCTAAAACCAATACGGCAGTGTATATGCTCTTCATCCTCTATACTCTCGCAATAACTGAGTTTATTGCTTTCATAAACAGATAATTCTGCTTCCATTTCCGCCCGGAGGAGTATTTTACGGGGATTCAGAGCAATTGCTTCCGCAGAAAGAAGATTTAATTTGGCAAGAGCTACTCCGCCCGAGCTTATTCTTTCATCCTCGGCACTGAAAAAGAAAGGCAGGCTAAACTCCATGGTCCATACTTTTCCATCCTCTCCCCTATAAAGGACATTGGCATTTACACTGGCCTCGGTCCTCACCCTCCCTGCACTTACATCCTTACTGCGAATAAGAACTTTTGTGCCGCAAAACAGCACCTCGGATATATCCGGCTGGGTGTCGGGAACAACGGCATCTCTGCTCTCCTCCTTGCGCTGATTAAGGGAATATGACTTTTTAAAACAGTCAAATTCTGCATTTTTCAGTTTTGCCTCCATGTTTACAGCTCCTTGCAGATATAGTTTTCACTTATTTATATGACAGGCAAGGGACAAGTAGAACATAGTCACCGCATACATTTCGCAAGCTGCAAGCCCAGAAGAATAAGAACAACGCCCAACATAAGCCACCAGAAGCCTGATGGCAGAACAAGGGCAAGTATAATCATAACCCCAAACACGATCAACAGTATACTGAATGGTCCAACAGGACCGCGGCCTTTTCCGTGCAAAAAACACCACCCCTTCGCTATTATTCTATGCGACGGGGTGATGTTATTTTATTATTACTTTATTTATTTTCCCATTCCTTGTACTGGGCCGAGATTTCAAAGAGGCGCTGATAGCTCTTATGTCGGGAAGGATTTATTCTTCCATCCTCAACAGCATCCAGAACAGCACAGCCCGGCTCTTTGAGGTGGGCGCAGTCGAGAAAGCGGCAGCAGCCAATAAAGGGCCTGAATTCAGGAAAGTCATACTGAAGCTCCTGCTTTTTTATAGGCTTCATCTGTGTGAGGTCAAAACTGGCAAAGCCGGGAGTGTCGGCTATCATAGTGCCATCGCCTGCATCAAAAAGCTCAACATGTCTGGTGGTATGACGTCCGCGTCCAAGAGCCTCGCTGACCTCTCCGACGCTCACATTATATCCGGGAGCAATAACATTAAGAAGGCTGCTTTTACCTACACCCGAGTTGCCTGCAAAAGCCACAGTTTTGCCTCTAATAAGTTCCATAAGCCGGTCAACCCCCTCGCCCGTTACTGCACTGGTGCGGATCGTGGGATATCCGGTGGAGGAGAAAATATCGAAAAGCATATCGCCGGGATCAAGATCACACTTGTTTACACAGATTATGCAGCCACAGCCCGCATGTTCGGCAATAACAGCAACTCTGTCCACAAGGAATGGATCGGTGACGGGATTAACGTTGGCACACATAAGCACCAGATAGTCAACATTGGCAACGGCAGGACGTATGAAAAGATTCTTTCTTGGCTCTATACCCTGAACAAAACCTTTTCCGTCTGCAGTCATATCAAAATCCACATAGTCTCCAACGAGAGGCGAAACTCCATCCAAACGAAATTTGCCTCTTGCACGGCAGGCTACCACGCCCTCCTCGGTTTTTACATAGTAAAATCCACTGAGAGCCTTGACAATAAGTCCCTTTGGCATTTTTAGTCTCCGTTTTCTTCGTTCTCTTCCTCGGGTTCTTCTTTGGGACCGTTGGATATCTGAAGATATACCTTGTCATACTCATTAACGGTGGTGTAGGCAGGTATGCTCTGCCAAATAACGGTACCTGCAGGCTGATTATCATCAACATAGGAACTGGTACCCAGAACAAGCTTGCAGCTTTCTATTTTGTTGATGGCTCCCTGCTGGGTTAGACCCACAAGGTTGGGCATCTGGAGAGTTTTAATATCAGGGCCAATAGATATGGTTATATAAACCTTGCTTCCCACCGGGAGAGAATCTCCGGCTTCCGGGCTCGTTGAAATTACATAGTCCTCGGTGATTTCAGCGGAAAGCTCATAAACCGGCTCCGGAGTGAAGCCCAGTTTCTGGACCTCAAGCACCGCCTCACGGTACTCCTTGTTGACAACATCGGGAACTTCCAGCATCTGAACACCTGTGGATACAATCAGCTCCACTTCTATACCCTCACTGCCAAGCATAATGCTCTTTCCCGAATCGGGGCTCTGGCCAACAATCTCGCCCTCATCAGCACTGTTGTTTACATCGTAAGTGGGCACAAATACAAAGATATCCTGAAATTCCTTGTTGTTAATAATCTCCTCATAGCTGCTGCCGACAAAGTTGGGTATGGTAACCCTCTCAGGCTCTGAAAACAGATCTCTCAGCCAGAAATTCCAAAGCCATCCGAATATGGAAATTGCAACAACGAGAACAATACCTATGCCCAACAGAGTACTCACAGTATTGGCTCTTCTGCGTCGGCGTGCGTAGCTTTCTCTTGTCATCTCACCGCTGCGGCGAAGAGGCGCAACATTTTTAGGAATGGGACGCATTCCTTCAGGCATTATTTTTTCCCTTTCCTCATCCTGCTCCTCCTGCTCCTTGACAGGGGCCATAGAACTGGTTGTTGAAAGGCGGTATTCATTGAGATCATCCAAAAGCTCATCAACGCTCTGATAACGCTCGTTAATGTCCGCATTCATAGCCTTGAGGGTAATGGCCTCAAGCTCTTCAGGAATTTCACTGTTGATCTCTCTCAGTCCCTTGGGCACAGAGGAAACATGCTGCAATGCCACAGCCTCTGCACTGTCTCCGGTAAAGGGAAGGCATCCGGTAAGCATTTCATACAAAACAACGCCAAGAGAATAGATATCGCTTCTGGCATCAACGCTGAGGCCTTTAGCCTGTTCGGGAGAAATGTAGTGAACGCTTCCCACCGCGGTATCCTCGATGGCCTTAGTATTTTCAAGGTGGGCTATGCCGAAATCAGCAACCTTAACAGCACCGTCCATAGCAATCATAATGTTCTGAGGCTTAATATCTCTGTGAACAATACCCTTGCCGTGGGCATGACTGAGAGCCTTGGCAATCTGGGTAGCGAAATGCACGCTCTCCTTGGACCCCAAAGCACCCTTGGTCTTCATGTATATCTTCAGTGTGACGCCCTCTATAAGCTCCATTACAATATAGTCCATATCCGGAGTGCGGCTGACGTCATAGATGGAAACTATATTGGGATGGGAGAGCATGGCAACGGCCTGGGCTTCCTTTTTGAAATTATCTCTGAAGCCCTCGTCGTGAGCCATATCTTCACGGAGCATTTTAATTGCGACATAACGGTTGAGGAGATGACAGCGGGCCTTGAAAACATAGGCCATGCCGCCCTTTCCTATAACCTGCTGGATTTCATAGCGGTTATCCAGCTTCATGCCGAGGTATTTATTTCCGTTTTCGTCCATTTATAATACCTCCTTAAACTTGGGCAATAAATACTGTAACATTGTCCGGTGCTCCACGCTCCAAAGCAAGGTGCAGCATTGCATCCGCAGCTGCGGAAACAGAGCTGTTGGAAGTAGATATATACAGTATTTCCTGATTGGAGAGCAAATTGCTTAATCCATCGGAGCAAAGGATAATTCTCGAGCCCGGCTCCGGGGTAAAATCAAATATATCGCATTTGACATTGGCTTCAACACCAACGGCACGGGTTATTATGTTCTTTTGCGGGTGATTTTTTGCCTCATCATGGCTGATTTCACCCTTGGCAACCAATTCTTCAACGAGAGAATGGTCGCGGCTTATCTGACGAATTTCTCCCCCGCTCTGAAGATAAGCACGGCTGTCTCCAACATTGGCAATGAGGCAGCGATTTTCATCGATCAGAAGACCAACAAGAGTGCAGCCCATGCCCATACAGCTGAAGTCAGAGAAGGAACGGTCATATACTTTAATATTAGCGTAATTCACTGCCTCTCGCAGTGTATTCTTCATATCCGCGCCGTGAGTGAAGACAGAGCAAGCGTGAAGCATAAATGCCTCAACTGCCATGGAGCTTGCTATCGAGCCGGCAAGAGCTCCGCCCATACCGTCACACAACACAGCGCACAGTGCGTTCTCATCTTCCCTCAGTTCAAAGAGGAACTTATCCTGATTCTCCTTGCGGATGGCGCCCTTATCTGTAATTCCATAGACTTTCAATTTCTATTGCTCACCTCGCATCTGTGCCTTCTCCCTCTTTCTGCGCAGCTGACCGCAGGATGCATCCACATCTCCTCCAAGCTTACGGCGGATAGTGTAATTTGCTCCATTGGCTTCGAGAATTCGGCAAAAGCTTTTCAGATTTTCTTTTCTGGTTGGGGCAAACTCTCTCTCTTCAACATGGTTGAGAGGAATAAGATTTATGTGTGCGCCGATTTTCACTGCGATCTGTGCAAGTTTTTCCGCCTGTGCAGCCGAGTCATTTACACCGTCGATCATTGAATACTCAAAGCTTATGCGGCGTCCTGTTTTTGTAAAATAGCGTTTGCAGGCCTTCACAAGCTCCTCAACTCCGCAGTTTCTGTTGGCCGGCATCAGCCGGGAACGGGTCTCATCATCAGGGGCATGGAGGCTGACAGCAAGAGTAATCTGCAGATCTTCTGCCGCAAGAGCATCCATTCCGTCAATAATACCGCAGGTTGAAAGGGAGATATGCCGCATACCTATATTCAATCCGTCAGGATGGTTTACAAGGCGCAGAAACTTAATAACATTATCATAGTTATCAAGAGGCTCACCTATTCCCATGATAACGATGTTGCTAATTCTCTCTCCGCTGTCAAGCTGAGAGTAAAGCACCTCATCCAACATTTCTGAAGGAGTGAGATTTCTGACAAGTCCGCCTATAGTAGACGCACAGAATGCACAGCCCTGTCTGCAGCCTACCTGAGAGGAAATGCAAACCGTGTTTCCGTGGTCATATCGCATAAGAACGGTTTCAATTGCATTGCCGTCACGAAGCTCCCAGAGATATTTTATCGTGCCGTCTATAGCGCTGACCTGCTTATTGAGCAGCTTTAAAGAATTGATATAAGCCTCGGAGTAAAGCTTTTCTCCAAGGGACTTGGGAATATTGCTCATCTCTTCAAAGCTTGCAGCTCCCTTTGAAAACCATGTAAAAAGCTGTTTTGCTCTGAATTTGGGCTGTCCAAGGCTCTTGAGATATTCTTCAAGCTCATTTGGAAGCAAGGATTTCAAATCTGTCATTTTATTCTCCTGAGTTTAGCAATGAAAAAACCGTCGGTGCCATGGCGATGGGGCCACAGCTGCAGCATTCCTCTGTCTATGCTGCCCAAACCCGGAAGGGAGAAACCCTCGGGTACAAAAGCGCTGTTATTGCTGAGAAACGATTCTACGACACCTTCATTTTCCTCGTAACGAATAGTGCATGTTGAGTAAAGCAGTGCGCCACCCGGTGCAACATAACGGGAAGCATTATTAAGAATATCCAGCTGAATACGGGGAAGGGCATCAAATTGGGAAGCATCCTTATATCGGATATCAGGCTTCTTGCGGATAACACCAAGACCCGAACATGGAACATCGCTTATAACAAGATCAAAAGCATTTTCAAATTCCGGTATAAAAACCCGTCCGTCAGCGCAGCGGGTATTCAGTTTGGAAATACCAAGTCTTTCCGCGCTGTCCCTTATGCGTTTCAGCTTATTATCATGTATATCGCAAGAGGTAATCGCTGCCTGTCCTTCGCTAAGCACGGCTGCGGCAAAGCTTTTGCCTCCCGGTGCGGAGCAAACATCCAAAATTCGGTCTCCAGCCTTGGGTTCAGCGGCCAGCACAGACATGAATGCGGCACAATCCTGAACATAAAACAGTCCATCATTATAACCGGGAA
The DNA here is from genome assembly GCA_045594965.1 of Oscillospiraceae bacterium. Lineage (GTDB taxonomy): Bacteria > Bacillota > Clostridia > Oscillospirales > Oscillospiraceae > SIG459. The sequence goes on from JAZNZM010000224.1 coordinate 10,210, forward strand.
GGGCGGCCACAGCCCCGCTGTCGCGGAGAAGAATGCATCCCGCCAGATACGGATGCGCTTCAGCCATCAGTCCCTCCTCACGGAACATGGACAGAAGATTCTCTCTGTCAGTCCTAATGGTATTGGTCTGTATACTGATTGGCACTTCCCCGTTATGACATGCGAGAAGCGCCTCCGTCTCCTCATAACCAATAAGTGAGATAAAATACTCAACAAGTTTCAAGGGGTGGCTGTACTTTACAGAAAGCCTTTCTGTCTCAGATTCAGCCTTTGGTTCTAAAAGCGAGATTCTATTGACACTGATTTTTCTGAGAACAGCGTTTACAAGACCTCCAGCTCTGCTGTAGCCCAGCTTTTTTGTGAGCTTAACGCCCTCATTCACAGCGGCAGATGCAGGAATGCGATCCATAAAAAGAAGCTGATATGCGGAAATTCGGAGTATATCAAGAACCTTTGGTTCCAACTTATTCACTTTTACAGAGGAATAGGCGGCGACAGCATTATCCAACAGGATCCTGTTCTGCATAACTCCATAGCAGATGGCAGTACAAAGTCCCCTGTCCCGTCCGTCCAGACCGGCAGAGTCCATCACAGAACCCAAAACCGCATCTGACCAGGCATCTGCTCTTCTGCATTTTTCAAGGAAGGTCAGCGCCGCAAGTCTTGCATCGGGCATTTTTTACACCTTAATGGGATGACCTAAAAGGTAATCCGCTGCTTTCATACGTTTTTTTCCGGGAGCCTGAAGCTCGGTGATAAGAAGGGTTTTCCCTTCTCCGCAGGCAATCTCGATCCCGTTCTTTCCGGCAGAGACTATGCTGCCGGGTTCCTTGGAAGTGGTGCTTTCTGTATACTCACAGGCAAAAGCCTTGAAGGTTTTGCCCTCAATATCAAAGGTGGCGGTGGGCCAGGGCTGAAGACCGTAGATCCACTTGCATATCTCTCTGGGAGAGCGGCTCCAGTCTATGGGGCACATGCTCTTGTCAAGCTGTTTTGTGAAAGTGGCCTTACTATGGTCCTGAGGGATACGGGGGGCTTCACCCTTTTCCACTGCCTGCAGGGTCTTGTGGAGAAGCTCAGCGCCCATGACCATAAGGCGGTCGAAAAGTTCTCCTGAGGTCTCCTTTTCACCGATCTCCGTTTCTTCGGAAAAGATAATATCACCGGTATCCATCTCGCTGGCCATAAACTGTGTGCTGACACCACTTATCTTGTCTCCGTTGAGAACAGCCCACTGTATGGGAGCGCTGCCCCTGTAAGCAGGAAGCAGGGAACCGTGTACATTAATACATCCAAGAGGGGGAACAGCAAGCATATCATCAGGCAGAAGTCTGCCATAAGCCACGACGGCAGCCACATCGGGCTTGAGTGAGCGCAGCATCTCAAGGGCAGTTCCGTCTCTCATTTTCTCCGGCTGAAAAACAGGAATACCGGCTTCTACAGCCACTTCCTTCACCGGAGAAAAGCTGAGGTTCATTCCTCTGCCTCTGGGTTTATCCGGCTGGGTGAAAACACCAACCACATCATATCCCTCGTCAATAAGCTTTTTCAGGGAAGCCGCGGCAAAATCCGGTGTACCCATGAATACAACACGCATTTTATTCCTCTTCCCCTTCTTCACCTGCGTAGAAGCTATTCAGCTCCTCATTGCTAAGAATTTTCTCCGCAATATCAACAAAGAGACGGCCCTCAAGATGATCAAGCTCATGGCAGAAGCAGCGTGCGGTAAGTCCGGTGCCCTCCACCTCAAAAAATTCACCGAAACGATCCTGTGCCCTGACCTTCACATAGTCAGGACGGGTAACAAGACCAAAAACTCCGGGAACACTGAGACAGCCCTCGGGTCCGGTCTGTTCGCCGGAGGACTCAATAATCTCAGGGTTTATAAGCTCAATAACATACTCTGCTTCGCCCTCTGCAACATTTGTCTCAAGAACGAGGACTGCGCGGCGAAGTATTCCGACCTGAGGTGCAGCAAGACCAACACCGCCGCTCTGGATAAGGGTATCTCCCATATCGTCAAGCAGTATATGAAGTCTTTCATCGAAATTAATAACAGGTCTGCAGCGCTTTTCAAGGCAGCGCTCACCTTTTTCAACTATATTTCTAAGTGCCATAATTCTTTCCTCTTTCTATCATGCAATAGGATTCATGTCCGCATAGACACTGACCCCACGGTATTCTTTCTGAGTATTGCTGTGGATAAGAATTTTTGAAACAGCCGCTCTTACTTCCCTGTCCGGTTGGCAGCGAAGAAGCAGCTTATATCTGAACTTTCCGGCCACTTTCACAACCGGATAAGGCGCAGGTCCGAGAATATCCGTATTTACCCTCGTTCCGAGAGCGTGACGCAGAAGATTTTTTATTTCTCTGCAGCAGCGCAGCACCTGACTCTCGTCACCACCGATAACTGTAAGCGCAATTAGCTGAGTAAATGGCGGGCATTTCTGAATTCTGCGCAGCTCGGCCTCCTGAAGATAAAAGGCCTTATAGTCCTGTTTTGCTGCATAACGGATAACCTGGTTTTCCGGGGTAAAGGTCTGGATAATTGCTCTTCCCGGTCTTTTGGCTCTTCCGCTGCGTCCTACTACCTGTGTGATAAGTGAAAAGGTTCTCTCTGCAGCACGGTAGTCACCGCAATACAGACTCTGATCTGCGCTGAGAACGCCAACAAGTGTTACATCCTCGAAATTCAGCCCCTTGGTGACCATCTGAGTTCCAATCATAATTGGAATATGTTCCTCACGGAAACGGCTCAGAAGAGCATCATGACTTCCTGCCTCAAGCACCGTGTCCGTATCCACGCGAAGGGTCTCGGTGTCCGGAAACAGCTCACGAAGCTGTTCTTCTATTTTTTCAGTTCCGTCACCGGTGAACCGAAGCTCTCCTCCGCAGTCGGGGCAAACAGTAGCAACACGCTGGGAAAAACCACAGTAATGGCACTGCAGCCGCCTTACTCCGGCATGATAAGTCAGGCTGACCGAACAGTTGGGGCATTTATAAATGTAACCGCAGTCGCCGCAGGTTATAAGCTTGCTTGTACCCCGGCGATTAATGAAGAGTATACTTTGCTCTCCGTTATCTATATTTTTTTGAAGTTCCTCACGGAGAAAAGAGCTTATGCAGCTATCATTTCCTCTCCTGAGTTCCTTCTTCATATCTACTATCTCAACCTCCGGCAAGGCCATTCGATTGTAGCGTTTAGGAAGGCTGAAAAAGGAATACTGTCCGCATTGAGCAGCATGCATTGAGCAAACATCCGGAGTCGCACTGCCCAGAAGCAGCAGCGCAGCGTCCTTATGACAGCGGAATTTGGCCACATCTCTTGCATGATAACGTGGTGCAGACTCGGATTTATAGGTATCCTCCTGCTCCTCGTCAATAATAATCAGTCCAAGATTCTCCGCAGGTGCAAAAACAGCGCTTCTTGTGCCAATAACAAGCCTTGCTTCTCCTTTTTTTACTCTCTTCCACTCATCATATCGTTCTGCTACCGATAATGATGAATGTAAAACAGCAATATTATCTCCAAAATATGAGGAAAAAGTCTCCAGCATCTGGGGAGTGAGGGCAATTTCCGGGACAAGCAGCAAAACGGCTTTTCCATTTTTAAGAACGAAATCTATAAGTCGGATATAAACAGAAGTTTTTCCGCTTCCGGTTACGCCAAAGAGCAGAGCTGCTGCGCCATTTCCTTTCATGCATTGCTCCCTGAGTCCGTTAAACGCCTTTGTCTGATCCGCATCCAGTTCAGGAAGCTCCGCCTTCTCTCCCTGTCGGAAAAGAGGACGCCTGAAACTTTCTTTATAGAAAAATTCAAGAACGCCGGAATCAACGAGGGATTTTATTGTAGGCCTGGACGCCCCGCTGAGAACCCTCACCTCCGCGGTTTCGCCTTCATAAACGGCTGAAAGAAGGCTTAATACAGCCGCCTGCTGAGGTGCCTTTCTCTGCTTTTGTCTGGCCAGCTCATATGCTTCCTCTCCGCTGACCGCAAGGCGAACATGCTCCGTCATCTTATCCTTTGCCTTGCGTTTCCCGTCCCCGGAAAACCATAAACCGGCAGGAAGTATTGCGCGCACAGCCTCATACACGGTGCAGAAAAAACGCTCACGCATCCAAAAAGCCAGCTCAAGCTGAGCCTCGGTAAGAACCGGCTCTTCATCCAGAAGTGAGATGATTGCTTTGGGTTTATCGTGATCCGACTTGTCGCTTACGGAGAGAACAATGCCTTCCGCTTTTCGGTTTCCTCTGGAAAAAGGCACATATACTCTCATTCCGGGTCTGATGGACTCGCAGAAGGGGGCGGGGACGAGATAATCATAGGGCCTGTCCACCCAGTATGTAAGCTCGGAAACCGCGATTTTCGCATATTTCCCGGCCATTCTCTTCCCCTCCTTTCAGCTGTTTCAAAGGAAAACAGTCTGCTTAATTCTTACGATTATTCCTCAGCTTCCTCATTGGGACCCATGCTGATCTTGCCGGCATAGATCTCATTGATAGCAATGGAAACAGCCTTCTCATCAAAGGGCTCGCCCTTTTCCTCTGCCTCGGCAGAAATTTCTCTTGCGCGCATGGCAACAACATTAACAAGCTGATAACGGCTTCCAACCTTCTCGGTCAGTTCGGCTACAGGGGGATAAAGCATCATGTCAGTAATTCTCCTTATATTATGAATTTATGTATTTTTCTATTATGTCAGAAACCTGCTGCAAGCAGGCAGCAAGATCGTCGTTGACCACCTGATGGTCAAAGCGTGGCGCCAGGGGAAGCTCAATTCTGGCAGTTTCAAGGCGTTTCGCAATTTTTTCCGGGCTGTCAGTTCCGCGAAGTACAAGTCTGCGCTCCAGTTCCTCAAAAGAAGGAGGCAAAAGGAAAATGCTTAAAGTTTCCGGGCGTTTCTCCTTTACCTGAAATGCGCCCTGCACCTCTATATCAAGGAGCACATTATATCCCTGCCCAAGCATAGCATCCACAGGCTTCTGAGGTGTACCATAGCAGGCCTCTGTGTAAATCGCATGCTCCAGAAAGGCGTTTTCTGCGACCATTTCCATAAAGCGTTCGTGACTTACAAAGTAATAATCCTTGCCATCCACTTCCCCGTTTCTGGGGCTTCTGGTCGTTGCGGAAACAGAAAAGCGAAAATCGGGATATCGCTCCATAATGGCCTTAACCACAGTGCCCTTGCCGCAGCCCGATGGCGCAGAAATGATGATAAGTTTCCCTTTATTCATCCTCTTCCTCCACACTGAGTTCAGCTTCAGGTTTTCCGGCCATGCGCCCAGCCACAGTCTCAGGCTGAATGGCAGACAAAATAACATGGCCGCTGTCCATAACTATAACCGCTCTTGTGCGCCTGCCATAGGTTGCATCAATAAGCTGTCCACGGTCTCGTACATCCTGAATAATACGCTTTATCGGGGCTGACTCAGGACCGACTATGGCCACAAGTCGACTGGCAGAAACCATGTTTCCGAAGCCGATATTAATAAGCTTCATCTTTCCATTTCCTCCCCTTACTCTATATTCTGTATCTGCTCCCGGATCTTTTCGATCTCGCTCTTGAGCTCGATAACTATCTTTGCAATATCGCTGTTATTGCATTTTGAACCTATGGTGTTGCTCTCACGGTTGAACTCCTGAATAAGAAAATCCATCTTGCGTCCTATTGGGGAACCTCCGGCGAGCATTCCTCTCATCTGTGCGATATGACTGCGAAGGCGAACCGTTTCCTCATCAACAGCAACCTTGTCCGCAAATATGGCGGCCTCGGTCAAAATACGCTGCTCATCTACAGATGCGGAGGAGAGCACCTCGGTCATTTTTTTGTAGAGCTTTTCTCTGTATTCCGCAACGGTTTCGGGAGAGCGTTCCTCGACGGCTGAAACATAGTTCTCTATCGTAACGAGGCGCTGGGAGATATCATCACTAAGCTTGCCTCCCTCGCGGATGCGCATTGAATCGAACTCACAGAGCGCCTCCTCGCATATAGCAGTGATGCCCTGTGCAAGCAGTTCCTTATCCGCCTCTTTTTTCTCAACGGAGAGAACATCTGCCATACGGGCTATGGAAAGAGCGCTGAGCTCCTCGGGAAGATCGCACAAGCCGGCGATATGCTTTATTGCGTCGGCATAACCCTTTGCCAGTGGCTCATTCACGCTGACAACAACACTGTCATCACCGGTGCTGGCAACTGTAACAAAAACATCCACCTTTCCTCTGGAGATATGTCTCTGTACACAGGCCTTGATAGCCTCTTCAGCGAAGAGAAAATTGCGAGGCAGTCTAACAGAAGTGTCCAAATAGCGATTATTTACGCTTTTAAGCTCAATGCTTATGTCAAAGCCTTCACTTTTTCCTTTTGCTCCGCCGTAGCCGGTCATACTTTTAATCATGTTTTCCATCAGTTTATTCCGCCTTTGTAATGCTTATATAGAGCTTGTACTCCCCAATGGCACCAACAGAAGTTGAACCATCCACATATACCTTCACAGGCACGGAGAAAATGCCTGTTGCAGTTCCACACTCTGTAAGATCTGCCACTGCACGAACATTTTCGGCATTAACCGCTTCAAGCGCAGCTGCGGTGCCTCTGATTGTTACATTATTGAGTGAGCTGTCCATTATCTCCGCAGCATAGCCCTCCGTCAGATTAATGTAGCTGAGGTTTTCCACCGGAATATTAACGCGCTTGGTGTCAAGTCCTACCACCTCAATGGTGACGGTGACCTCACGGATATTGCCGATAATTTCAGTATCATTTGGAATAACTATTGTATATGTCTCAGTATAGCTGCCGTCTACCTTGCTGAGGTCAACTGTATCAAGAAGAATGCTGTTAACACCCTCAAGGACATCGGCATCGCCGGAGAGAGTTATCTTGGAAACAGGCTCTATCTTCTTTACAATGTTTTCATCTGCTGCTCCCGCACCTGCAACGGTGGCAATTACAAGATCAACCTCTTTAATTGCAATAACAGGAAGGGTGACATTAACAGTGTCACGTTCAAGAGTAATGGAATCATCGTCAATAATATTATTTTCCTTATCACGAAGGACAAAGGTGCTGTCAAAGCTCAGAGTTCCGTCAACATCTTCGCGGCTGACCTCTATCCATGCGTGGTCCACCTTGCTGATGACAGTTTCCGGACCTGATATCTTGACTGTGGCTGGAGTGAACTCAAGAGGCTCTGCCGAAAAGCCCTCTGCCGTTGAACCGTTGTTAATACCCTTCACATCGATGGTTTGTGTGCTGAGCTTGTCCACATAAAAGTTGACTGCTGCGGGGCTTGTGGCACCTGCCATAAGATCAGCGGAATTAAAAGCACTTGAAAATGTTATCTTCGGTGCCTGAGAATAGTTGCCCGTCTTATTAATAATGCTGAGATCAATCACGGCACTTATATCAGCAGCAGAAAGCCTTGCAAGAACCCGGGGAGCACCGCTGACAGTGACACGCATATTGTTATTATCAAGGCTTGTGATAATCAGTCCGCGGCTGTCACGCATGGCGTCTTCGCCTTCAAGAATAACCTTGACACCGGTGTAGGTGACCTCATCCACCTCACCCTCCTGATTTGTAACATAAACCCAGAGCATTATCGAGCAGAACAAGGCTAATGCCACAAGGGCTATCTTGTTCCTATTAGGTTTTATTTTCCTTATTTTTTCATCCATTTTTCTTCCCCCTGAATCTATCCAGCAGGCTCTTCTTGTTCTGCCCCTCAACATCAGGCACAAGCTCCTTGCGCAGCAGGGTTTCAACAGTTTCTGTGCTGAGATGGCGTTTAAGCATTCCGTCCACAGCCACAGAAATGGCTCCGGTCTCCTCGGATACTATAACAGCAACAGCATCACTTCTCTCGCTTACGCCTATGCCTGCGCGATGGCGCATGCCAAGGTCTCGGCTGAGATTCATATTGGCGCTCATTGGCAGCATGCAGCCGGCAGCTGCTATTCTTCCATTTTTAATTATGACTGCGCCGTCATGGAGAGGAGCCTTAACGAAGAATATGTTCTTCATAAGTTCCGCAGTGACGTCCGCATTGAGGAGGGTTCCTGTGCTGATAGGCTCTGCCAGCTGGTTATCCCTCTCAAAAATGATAAGAGCGCCGGTGCGGCTGCGGGAAAGATCGGCACATGCCAGAACAGTCTGCATGATAGCGCTTTCCACATTCATCGACTTATTCTCACCGCTGAAAAATCCAGTAATGCGGCTCGAACCCACTTTTTCAAGAAACCGTCTCAGCTCCGGGTGGAAAATAATAACCAAAGCTATGAGTCCAAGCTCAACTATATTTCGCAGCAGCCAGTTGATCATAGTGAGATGCAGGACCCCGGAGAGCCACAGTACAGCCAGAATAACCACAAGGCCCTTGGCAACAGGCATGAGATTTGTCTTTCTCATAACGCCTATGAGCTTATAAATCAGAAAGGCAACTATTACGATATCAACAATGTCCGCAACACTGATAAGCTTTATGTAGTTAACAGCGTTGGACAAGAATTCGGTTAAGGTGCTCATGGCCCCTCCTTATTTCTTATGTTATATGGGCACACCTGCCCCAGAATATATACTGACACATTATTATAATACATTTTAATCGCTATGGCAAACAAAGAATGCTGAATTCTATGCTTTTTTTAAAATATTTTCTAATATGCGCGAAGCCGTGCGAGCTTGTGCGGCAGAGATAAACGGAGAAAAACTGAATCTGACGGAGCCTGTGGAATCCGTTCCGACACTTTGATGGGCAAGAGGTGCACAGTGCAGTCCCGTCCTGACGGCAACACCCTGCAGGGCAAGGCTATCACCGAGCTGTTCGCAGCCCATTTTTCCAGGAACAATGGATACCAGTCCTGTCTGGACATAATCCTTTTCACAATAAAAAAGACTAATATCATCTCTGTTTTTCAGCGGCAGACAGAAAACATCCATCAAGCGTCTCTCATAACGGTGTATACTGTCCGCCCCTTCCCGGAGCAAATACTTCACACCTTCGTTGAGTCCCGCAATGCCCGGAGTATTATGGGTTCCGGCTTCAAGGCGGTCCGGAAGATAAGCCGGCATAAGCGGCAGAAGGCTATCTGTTCCGCTTCCACCATATAACAGCGGCTTTGCTTCATTTTTGCATATAAGAATTCCGGTCCCCTGAGGCCCCAGAAGCCCTTTATGCCCGGGGCATGCCAGAAAATCCGCTCCCATTGCTTCAAAGTCAACATTAAGCGTCCCGGCAGACTGGGAGGCATCCACAATAAACTTTTTTCCCCGGCTGCTGCACAATCTGCCCAGAGCATATATTGGAAGAATATAGCCGAACACATTGGATACATGTGTGCAAACAACAGTGTCTGCCCAAGGCAGAAGCCGCTCTGCCTCAAGCAGGAACTCATCCGGCGAAAAGAGCTTGCCTTGAATAACTTTAATCTCCGCTCCTGCCGCCCTCAATGGGCGCATAACGCTATTGTGCTCATAAGCGGAAACAAGAACATGCTGCCCTTTTGAAACAACCGAATTTATTGCAATATTCAGCCCTTGGGTGGCATTAAATGTGAAAACAATGTTTTCCGGTTTTTTTACATTAAAAAGACGCGCAATATTTTCTCTACAATCATAAACAACAGAAGCAGCCCTTTGTGCCCAGGGATGTGAGCCTCTTCCGGGACTGGACAAGGAATCCATTGCTTCCAGAATTGCTTTTTTAACTGTATGCGGCTTCAAAAGACTTGTGGCAGCAGAATCCAAATATATCAAAGCTCTACCTCCCTTACCTCCCCGGAGAAGTCTGTTTTGAATACGCGTCCGGTTTTTATGCCTGCTTTTTTCAGAATATCCATTGCTTTAAAGGCATTCTTCCGGAAAACTCGAACTCCATAGCTGCAGCCCTCAGGAGTAAGTCCCTGAGGAGCCTTTGAAATATACGCGCCTATTCCGGATTGTTCCAGAATTCTCTGAGCCCTTTGAGCATAGGTTATTGATCGGCACATGATTATATAGTTCTCCATTTATTTTACCCCTTCCGGCAAACAAAGAATGAGCAGTCCAAAAAGGAATGCTCATTCTTTGGTATAAGACTATATCATACTATGCGCAATTAATGCCTATGTTCTGCAGAGTTCTTCAAGAAGCACCACCGCGTGAGCCGCTATACCAAGGCCCTCCCCTGTGAAGCCCAGATGTTCCTCTGTCGTTGCCTTTACACTTACGCAGGAAACATCAATTTCAAGACAGGCAGCTATGTTCTCTCTCATTTTTTGAATATATGGGGCCAGTTTTGGCCGCTGGGCAATAACGGTGCAGTCGAGATTCGAAACCCGAAAGTCATTCTCGTTTATAAATCTGTTAACCTGCTCCAGAAGGAGAATACTGTCCGCACCGCTGTAGCCGGGGTCATTATCGGGAAAGAGCTTACCGATATCCCCTAAGGCCAGAGCGCCAAGCATGGCATCCATGAGAGCATGAATAAGAACATCCGCGTCAGAATGGCCAAGAAGTCCCTTTTCATACGGTATATCCACGCCGCCAAGAGTGAGCCGTCTGCCCTCGGTGAGGCGATGAACATCATAGCCGTGGCCAATGCGAATCATATATGCTCCTTTCTGCGTGCGATGGACTTCGCAAGGGGGATGTCCATGGGTGTTGTAATCTTGATATTTTCCTCGCTGCCATTTGTAATTCTAACCTTTACACCCATTGCCTCAACGGCAGCGCAGTCATCAGTATAGGTTTTTCCATCCCTTACAGCCGCTGTGAGAGCTGCCTTGATAATATCGGCATCAAAGGCCTGAGGAGTCTGAACAGCGAAGGTATTCTCCCGCAGCGGCGTTAGAACAGCCACGCCGTTTTCCGCTACTCTAATTGTGTCCTTCACCGGAATCACAGGGCAGGCCGCATAGTACAGAGCCGCCTGATGTACACATTCAGCGATTATTTCATGAGTCACAAAGGGTCTGGCAGCATCATGAATACAGATTATCCTTGCTCGATTATCTGCCTCGCTGACACCGGCCAGCGCGGACTCCGTCCTTGTAGAGCCGCCTATCAGCACCTTGGTCAGTTTTTTTATCCCTGCGCTGTGGGCGAGGGATGCCATCTCCTCAAGGCGATCCTGCCTTGTGACAATAATGATCTCGTCAACGGCAGGGCTGCTGTCCAGAACAGTCAGTGAACGTTCCATGACACTTTTGCCCAATATATCAAGACGGAGCTTGTCCTGCTCCATTCTCGTGGATGAACCCGCAGCAAGAACAACGGCAGTGCAGAATTTATGGCTCATATTTCTGATTGAATCAGCAAGTCGGCTCATATTACTTCTCCTTCAAATAAAAGCGCACAGCCATACATATCCGGCTGTGCGCGCGGTAAAACAATGAAAACCTCAGCCTATGGCAGAATAGAGACGCTCTTCAGCCTCTTCATAGGCTATGCTTTGGGCTATAACAAGCTCAGAAATGAAAATCTGCTTGGCACTGTGAAGCATTTTCCGCTCGCCGGTGGAAAGGCCGCGCTCATTATCACGGTACACAAGGCTCTTGATAACGGCAGCCACCTCCAAAAGGTCGCCGCTTTTTATGCGCACCATATTCTCCCGATAACGCTTGTTCCAGTTGGCGTTATCGGTAATCTCAATTTCAGGTATGGATAACAAAATTGCCTCTGCCCTCTCGGAGTCGATAACAGGTCTTATTCCGATCACTGCGCATGTCTCCGTGGGGATCATAACTGTCATGTCACCAACGGGAATATGCATCAAGTAATAATCGCGGTTGGTTCCGTTGATGCGGCGGGATTCTATGGCGCTGATGGTTCCTGCGCCGTGCAGAGGATGGGCTATCTGGTCACCTATCTTGTACATAAGGAATCTGCCTCCTTCCGCGGAAAATGCGTATATATTTCCATAAATATTATACACATATTAATTATTTTTAGCAAGAAGTTTTATTGATTTTTACCCAATTCTGCTTGCATTTCCTCAAACCGGTTCTTTGACAGTCTCAAAAAGGCCCTCACAGGAGGGCCTATTGAGAATTATTTTATTCACTTGTCTGCGGCAGGGCGGATGGGCTCATAATATGTTCCCTTATAGGTAGCAAATTCAGAGTCCTCAGGGATGATTTCAAGATAATAGGCCATATCATAGGCGCTTTTGCTTATTGCTTTGTCGTTAAGCTTATATACCATGATATATCCGTCGGCGATTTCGTGTGGGCCGGCCATAGCCTCGGCTATACGCTCAGCATAATATCCGTAGTCATCATCAAGCCGTATGCCTTCCACGGAAAAACTGTCGCCTTCCCCCACCGTCTTACCGGAATAATTCAGCACAAGATCCATGTTAGTGTAGGCAAAAACACCGTCGCGATATGTGGAATCCACAACAGGCTTGAAGGTATTGGTAACATTGCAGTACCTCAGTCGCAGGTAGTCGCCGCCAAGAGTGCCGCCGCCGTTATAATATCTGCAGACTTCAATAACCTCACCGCTTTGCTCATCAATTGTGTAAAGCACGGTATAGGTCTCGTAGCCTCTGGGGCCGGAATATTGAGTGTTTGCATAATACAGCAGCAGGTCCTCTATTCCGTTTCCGTCAAAATCTCCGTAATTGCTTTCTATTTCAGCGTACTTAGCCTTACCGTTCTTAAACATGGACTTATACCCTTCATCCAGAAGATACTGAGTGTATACGTCTCTTAAGTCCTCGGAAGGTGCAATAAGAGTAACGTCGATGGAATTGCTGTCTATGCGGAATTCTTCAACTTCCGGCTCAAAAGCTTCATCATAACTGACCACATGAGCCTTATAGGAGCCATTATAAAGATAAATGGACTCATTGCTGCCTGTGAGAATCTTCTTTTCACCATCCGCACCGGTGCAGTTAACATCATGCTCCCCGGAAACACTCTTGCCATTCTTATCCTTAAGGAAGAATCCAACACGCCATGCCTGATTAGGGCAGGAACCCATACCGCAGCTCAGCTTTCCCTTAAGAGGACTGTCATCCGGATTTTGTATAGATACATAAAATGCGTCTATTTCAAATCTGAGCTCAGCAATTGGCAATTTAATAAGATCAAGCTGTGTGTTTTCGGATACATTTACAGTAAACTTCAGACTGCCCTCAAGCTCTCCGTAAATGTCGCCATCAATGCACAGGTCGCACATATGAATGCTGTCAGGCTTATCCTTTTCTGACTTGTCGGGGATTTCGGGACTGCCCTCTATTCCCGCGGAAAGGCTCATATCCAATACAAGTTCAAGAAGATCGTCCATAAAATCTGCGCCAAACTCAATGCCTATACCAATGCTCAGATCTATCTTGCCCTCGCAGCTAATCTCAGCCTGATTTGTACCCTGCGTAACAGTATGGACAGGCTTGTCATATCCGTTTTCATAGTGAATGTTATGGCTCTCAACAACAGTCAGTGAGCCTGTGAGTTCAGTTTCGGTGGACAGAGAAACAGGAAGATTGAGTTCTGCTGTAAGATTCAGACCGGGTACTATGGAGTAAAGGGGAAACTCACCAAGTTCAATATCTTTATCAAGACTGAGAAGCTCGGTTTCTACCTTTGCAGTTACTGTGGAGCTTACGCTGAAACTTGGAATAACATTGAGGTCAAAATAAATATAATCTTCACCAAAAATCTCAACATCGTATTTTATCTCTGCATCACCGCTTACCAACGCAGCGCCCGTAAGCTCCAACTCGAGATTATCGCTCTCCAATGTGCCGCTGAAGTAGAAGCCATTATTTTCTATTGCTCCTATTTCAAAGCTGTTGTCGCTGGCGCTTCCGGCAGTGCCTTTCTCATCCTTATTCAAAGCCGAGGCATCCAGCCATGTTTCAAAATCCACCTTCAGGAAGCTGTAGTAATCCTTCAGAAAATCTCCTTCCGCGGGGACAATTACATTTTCATCAACAATGCCTGCCGTGAAGAGCCAGATTTCACCTGATGCAGATTTTACGCACACCGCAGTACCCGGCATGATGCTCTTAATTGCCTCCGCATCGGAGAAGCTGTAGCTTCCATCCGTATTCTTCTCCGCAGTGACATTTTCAAGACGGATGACGGTTTCATTCAGGACACCGAAGTTAGTGCTCTCATCCTCATCGAAGTTCAAAACAAGTTCCTCGGGGAAATCACGAATGGTCCTTGCATCAAATTCATCCATCTTATCAGTCGGAGCAGGTCCAGTACCGTCTCCGAGTGTGAAGAGCTTGCGCAAAGATGGCTCGGCCATTCTGGTTACTATCGCTGCAACTTCAGATCTGACAATATTATTCTCCGGATAAAACCTTGCCTCATCAGAACCTGTGAGTATACCGGCCCTATAAAGCATATAAACAGCGTCACCGTAGCTTTCTTCGCCCTTTACATCGGGAATGGAGCCATCGGAAACGTTATTAATAATGGGAAGTGCAGTTTCCGGGAGGCAAGCTGCCAGAATTATGGCGAACTGTGCTCTTGTTGCATAAGAGTTATAGTCCGTGTAATCACTGGGATCAATTATGCCGTTTACCATAGCATAGTCCAAATAGGGCTTATACCAAGGGCTGGACTTGCCCTCAATAACACCGTCTCCACCGTTATAGATCTCATGGAGGCGGCATGCTATTGTAAGAGTCTCAGAGAGCCTGATATTATCATTGGGCTTGAAACGCCCATCAGAGCCGTTAACAAGGCCATATTCAAAGGCGCTCTTTACACTTTCGTGGTACCATGCGCTCTCCTTAACATCGGAAAAGCCGCTGTAAGAATAGAGCTTTTTGAAGTTGGAAAGCCCCGGATCAGAAGGCTGTGGAAGTCTCTCATCATCCTCAGGCTTTAGCTCTCCGGTATAGCCAAGGCGCTGCTCCACCTTTGCCATGCGTGCAATAATTGTGGAAGCCTCCGCTCTTGTTATGTAGTTATCTGGCATAAAAAGGCCGTCAGAGCCGCCGATTATACCGGCTCTGAAGAGGGTATAT
>JAZNZM010000225.1:0-3860 GCA_045594965.1 Oscillospiraceae bacterium
CTATTGTAATTTCACAAAATTTGTACGATAATGTATAAAAATAAGACTGTTATTTTATCTACATACTATTATGGCGGATCATTCTCTGTATATAGAAGGCGGTGCATTGGAAATGATTACTTACGAGGCTGAACTCAATATATTCAAGAGCATTCTGGGACAGTTCAACCTTTCTGTCAATATCCTGCCCATAAGCACTGAGGCTTTGGAAAACTCGGATATGGGAATAATCGGGCGAATGACAGGCAGCCGTATTCCCGGTGTCATAGAAAAGAGAATGAAGGAGAGCATAAAAGAAAAAACAATTTACCGTGTCACAGACGAATTTTCCTGCTGCTACGCACTGATGCTTCTCCCTGAATTTGACGAACCCACCGTGATGGTGCTTGGCCCCTATACAAGGCACGAGACAGACAGGTCATGGCTTGAAAGCTTTATTCAGGAAAAAGGGATTGATCCCAGATGGACCAACATCCTTGAAAACCATTTCCGAGGTATTCCAAGATTGGAAAACGATAAAATCCTTTTCGTCTCCGTAAACAGTCTTGCTGAACGCATCTGGGGTTTATACCAGTTTTCAACCGAGGAGATCATCAGCGGCGTTCCCGACAGTTTCATACCTCTTTCCTCCCCTCCCGATGGGCATGTACAAGAGGATGTTCTGTCCCGCATGAGGAAGATAGAGCGGGCATATCAGGCGGAGAACCAGTTTCTTGAAGCGGTGGCTCAGGGACGCATACACAGAGCCAGCATCATGCTCTCCAACTTCAGCAGAGACGCTCTGGAAAACCGGGCAGCTCCCCTGCGGAACATAAAAAACTACTCTATCATTCTCAACACTCTTATGCGCAAGGCCGTGGAACGCGGCGGCGTTCACCCTATACACATAGACCGCGTTTCATCGGAGTTTGCCCTGAAAATTGAGAGTATAGCCGCTCTGGAGGACTTTATGGACCTGTGGCAGGAGATGGCTCATAAATACTGCCTTCTTGCCAGAAGTCAGAACACCACAGATTATTCCCAGCTTGTGCAGTATATAATCGCCCGTGTTGACCACGATCTTACCGATGACCTGAGCCTGAAGGCCAATGCAGAAGCACTGAATGTGAACGCAAGTTATCTGTCAAGCCTTTTCAAAAAAGAGACCGGCTCCACTCTCACTGATTATGTCAACCGGAAGCGTATTGAGCACGCCATATATCTGCTCTCTTCAACGGATATCCCAATTTCAGCCGTGGGCCAGCGCTGCGGAATACAGGACGACAATTATTTTACGAAGATTTTCAAAAAATACACATCAATGAGTCCCAAGCAGTACCGTCAGCAATGGCGGGGAGAAAAGAGGAAGCCTTTGCACGGCACAGTGAAGAAATAAAGCTATTCGTTCTGTTGAATGCCTCTTTTTGTATGCGTCAATTATTGATTATTAAAAAATGTATTGACAAAAGCCCCTGCCGTTCCTATATGGACGGCCGGGGCTTTTGTCAATATCAGAAATTATAAGATGGTGTAGTTATGCCTTTATCTCCTTGCCGTAGTCGCTCTTGGGAGAATGGCCGAAGCGGGTGCGGTAGGCACGGAAGAAGGATGAATAGTCGGAAAATCCGCAGGCGAGGCAGGCCTCCGAAGCGCTGACTCCGCGCTGAAGCATTGCCTGCGCGGATAGAAGTCGCTTAATGGTGACATACTCCCATAGTGGTGAACCGGTGGACTGGCGGAAGACGCGGCTTATCTGGCTGCGGCTTCTGTAAAAGGCGTCGGCTATGGACTGGAGGGAAATATCCTCGAAAAGATGCTCGTTAACATAGGCAACAAGCTGGCTCTGGAAGCTGTCCCCCTCGGCACCTGCCACACTCTGCTTTTCGTATACAGAGCTGAGCACCGTAAGAAACATCAGAAGACGGGACAGAAGATTCAGCTTGATATCCCCAATGCCCTCAAAGTCAAAGCCGGCAAAGGCAGCTCGGAGACGGGCATCGCCCTCTCCGGAGCCGGGATAGATGTTTCTGTGTCCCAAAGGCCTGTCCATAAAAGGCTTGAGGAGTCTTTCCCCTCCCGGCACACCGGCAAGCAGGGCGGGAGAAAAATGGATGGCAATGCGCTCATAGGGCTCATCCTCACCTATCTCCGGCATATGGGTCTCCGCAGTGCGCATAATAAGAATATCTCCGGGATGAACTTCATAGCGGCTGCCCTCAACAAGATAGCTGCACTTTCCTGAAATCAGATAAAAAATCTCCATCCACTCATGGGCGTGCATCTGAAACTCTTCGGGACGGGGCATTTCGTCAAGGGTATGGTGGCAGTATATTTCCTTATCTCTGTAGGTGAAAATATGCGACATTTTCATCTTCCTTTTATATGTTTTTTTCCAGTCTATCATCATGTGCAACATTTTGCAATAATTTTTGGTTCAAATTACAATTCCATTGTATTTTGTCTTATTGTAAAATAATTCATAGTCCAATTGAAATAATATAAGTAAAAATATAATCGCAACGGAAAGGATATCACTGCCATGGAACTGAACATTCGCTCCTCTTACCGCTATGCCATCGCCTGCCCCACCAGCATGGGCGTACGCATCACTCCCGAAAACCGCATGGCTGTTCACAACAGCGACCGTTTCCTCCTTCAGGCCACCAGCGCCGAAAGCAACGTTCTCAATGTCACCTCCTCTCTTGGCAATGAGTGCCTTGTTCTGACCAAGTTCGTCAAGGGCAGCCCCATTGCAGACTTCATCAAGAGCCAGCTCCGCGCACGAAACATCCGTTTTGAAGGTGCCGAGGTTGATCAGGGCGGTCCCTGGGGCTACCGCCACCAGTTCAACATTGCTGACTCCGGCTTCGGCAGCAGAGCTCCCCGCGTATGGAACGACCGCGCAGGTGAAGTTGGGTGCACCCTTTCCGTTGACGAGTTCGACACTGAGCGCATCTTCGGCACCGAAGGCGTGGGTATGCTCCATATCTCCGGCCTTATCGCCGCAATGAGCAAGGAAACCACAAAGTTCTGCCTCGATATCGCCAAGGCCGCCAAGGCTCACGGCACCCTCATTTCCTTCGACCTGAACCACCGCGCCACCTTCTGGAAGGGCCGCGAGGAGGAGCTGGCAGAAGCTTTCCACCAGATTGCCTCTGTAGCAGACGTTCTCGTCGGCAACGAAGAGGACTTCCAGCTCTGCCTGGGCTTCAAGGGTCCCGAGGCAGGCGGCAAGGACCTTAGCTCCAAGATCGAAAACTTCAAGGCCATGATCAGCGAGGTCAAAGAGAAGTACTCCAACGCAAAAGTTTTCGCAACAACCCTCCGTCAGGTTATTTCCGCAAACGAGCACCTCTGGGGCTGCCTGCTTCTGGCTGACGGTCAGTGGAGCGTTGTTGAGCCCCGTCCCATTCAGGTTATGGACCGCATTGGCGGCGGCGACGGCTTCACCGGCGGTCTGCTCCACGGTCTCATCTCCGGCTGGGAAGCAGAGAAGTGCCTCCAGTTCGGCTGGGCAAGCGGCGTTCTGGCTGCCAGCAGCCTGAAGGACTATGCTGAGCCTGCTGACGAGAAGCAGGTTTGGGACATTTACGCAGGCAACGCCCGCGTCCAGAGATAAATAAGGGGGAAGCACAGTAATGAAAAAAGCAGACATCGGCCTTGTTGGCCTCGCAGTTATGGGTGAAAACCTTGTTATGAACATGGAAAGCAAGGGCTTCACAGTAGCTGTTTACAATCGTACAGCTGAGAAGGTTACAAACTTTGTTAATGGCCGTGCAAAGGGCAAGAACATCATTGGCACATATTCTATCGAAGAACTTTGTGCTAACCTTGAAAAGCCCCGTAAGGTTATGATGATGGTTAAGGCAGGCGCTCCTGTT
>JAZNZM010000226.1:0-3407 GCA_045594965.1 Oscillospiraceae bacterium
TCGGGAATAAAGACCATGTCGCTCTTTTCAACAACGGCGTAGCCGTAGTTAGAGGCGTCAAAGCCAACGCCTGCGGTCATGAGCTCCTCGGTGAAGCTGACGGCAGGGATGGTGACATGGCGGTACTGACCGTTGATGTCCACCATCTTGAAGTCCACCATTTTAATGTCGTTTTCCTTGATAAAATCAAGAATATCCTGAACAGTTTTAGACATAATAACACTCCTTAGTAGTTAAACTCTAAAATCGAGTATAGCAACAAAATTTTTCTCCGTCAACAATATAGAGTATACCTTGTATTATTTTTTTAGATATACGAACACGTTTTATTATTTTTATTGACAGAGCTCCCACAATAGTTTAATCTAAAATTACAGTTCAATCCGTTAAAGAATTAAATTACTGGAGGGATATTTTTGAAAGAAGAAAGAGGAGCATGGGGAAGTAATATAGGCTTCCTGCTTGCCGCTATTGGCTCTGCCGTAGGTCTCGGCAATATTTGGGGTTTCCCTTATAAAATGGGCAGATCAGGCGGATTCACATTCCTGATTGTGTATCTGCTTCTTGCCGTATTCGTGGGCTTTGTTATTATGATGGGCGAGCTTGCAATGGGCCGCAAAACCGGCAAAGGCACCATAGGCGCCTATTCGGCTCTCAGCAAGCGTTTTAAGTGGGTAGGCTGGCTTGCGGTCTTCTCTCCCTTCGTAATAATGAGTTTCTACTCTGTTCTGGGTGCATACTGCATTGAGTATCTTGCCCTGAATCTGAGCAATCTGGCCTTCGCAGGCGGCGCCATAATGACCGGCTCCGATCTTTTTGTGGCCATGCTCACCAACCCCTTCGGCGCTGTTATATTCACCCTTCTCTTCATGGTTATCTGCTATCTCATTAATCGCGGCGGCGTTTCCGGCGGTATTGAGAAGTTCAACAAGGTGGGTATGCCCGCCCTGTTCGTGATGCTTGTCATCATAATCATCCGTTCTCTCACCCTTCCCGGTGCTGTAGAGGGACTCAAGTTTATGTTTGTCCCCGGTTATGCCGTTGAGGCAGGCTTCATCGAGGAGGCTCCCGGCTTCCTTACCGTTCTGGCAACCGCCGGCGGTCAGATGTTCTTCTCTCTCTCCCTTGCAATGGGCGCCATGATTACATATGGTTCTTATCTCAGCAGGAAGGAGAGTCTTGTAAAGAACTCTCTTATTATCGTTATAGCTGATACCCTTGTGGCTCTTATGGCCGGTATTGCCGTTATTCCCGCCGCCGTCGCCACCTATGGTCCCAGCGCCGCTCTCAGCGGCCCCAAACTCCTGTTCATAACCCTTCAGGACGTTTTCTCTGCCATGGGCACTGTCGGACCTCTCTTCGGCGTTGTATTCTATCTGCTTGTTCTGTTGGCTGCCATTTCTTCTGCAATCTCTCTTATCGAGGTTATTGCCACATACTTTATGGATCGCGCTGCAGAAAAGGGCAAAGAGGGCAAGCGCGGCAAGATCGTTTTCTGGGTCTGCCTTGCCATCATGGTTGAGGCTGCCGTTGTTGCCGCTGACGGTCTGGGTGCAAACGGAATGTGGGTTCCTTTCCAGAATGCATTCGGAATAATCGGTGAATTCAACGATTGCTGGCTCGACTTTATGGATACCCTCTCGGAAGGCATTGCCATGCCTCTGGGCGCCCTGCTTATGAGCATAATGGTAGGTTGGGAAATAAAGCCCAAAACCCTGTTGGATGAAATCTATCCCGACGGCAAGGGCAAGCTGAAGGCGTTCTTCTCCATCTGCATGAAGATAGTTGTTCCCATCGGTATGCTGCTGGTTCTCGTGGGCCAGATCGATACATTCTTCCATCTGAATATTTTCTGATACAGAGCATTATAAGAGCATTATTATACAATCATCAGGCGCGGTTTTTTACCGCGCCTTTTTAATGCATTCAAGGCTGTGTAAAGGCCGCATTTACATATCGGATGCAAAATAATATCAAACATGATGCAAATATCTTGCATTTCAGATGGAAAAACCCGGGATAATGGTACAAATGTTTTACGGGAGATGATCTGATGAAGCTGCTGAAAAGTAAAATAATGTCCATTGTTCTATGCTTTGCCATTGCAATGTGCAGCGTACCGGTTTGGGCTGTGACCCAAAGCGAAATTGACGCGCTTGAAAAAGAACGTGATGAGCTGAAAACCCAGCGGGACAATATTTCGGCTCAGCTTGCTTCCCTTGAAAGCGATATGAGTGCCCTCGCGGAGAGAAAAGGCGCTCTCGACAGGGAAAGCGAGCTGATTTATCAGGATATTCAGCTTCTTAACCGTCAGGTGGAGCTTTATGAGAGCGTAGTCATTGAAAAGAAGACGGCTCTTGAAAAGGCCGAGGCCGATGTTCAGACCCATTATGAGCTTTATTCAAGCCGCGTCAGGGATATGGAGGAACACAGCAGCTGGACCTATCTTTCATACATACTTCAGGCTGATAATCTGTCTGAGCTGTTGGCACGGCTTATGGATGTGTCAGATGTCATGGCGGTGGATGAAAGTCTTCGCAGGGACTACATAAAAGCCCGGGACAAAGCGGGAAGCGTACTAGCGGAATATGAGGATATTCTTGCCCTGCAGAAGGAAAAGCTTGAGGAAACGGAGCTGGCCAAGAAGGAGCTTGATGAAAAAATTGCGGAATCATCCCGTATGATCAAAGCTCTTGAAGAAGACATAGACGCCTATTTGGCCTATGAGGAAGAGTCTCAGGCTGCCTTTGAAAAGGTGCAGACCATGCTGGATGAAATGGCTGAGGAGCTGCGCAAACAGCAGGAGGCGGAGCGGGAGGCTGCGCAGAAACCGGTTTATACCCCGCCCGGCGGCAGCGGATACTATATGTGGCCCAGCGCCTGCACTACGATAACATCTCCCTTCGGCCCCAGAATACATCCCATTTATGGGCAGCTCAAGCCCCACACGGGAGTGGATATAGGAGCATGGTACGGCACGGAGATATACGCGGCCGCCTCCGGCACAGTCACAGCCGCGGTGGTAGACTATGGCAGCACGGGTTATGGCTGCTATGTGGCTATATACCATCCCAACGGCACAACAACTCTCTACGGCCATATGAGCTCGCTAGCTGTGAGTGCCGGACAGAGCGTCAGCAAGGGACAGGTCATAGGCTATGTGGGTTCTACAGGGGCATCAAACGGCCCTCACATACATTTTGAAATAAGGGTCGGCGGTGTGTGTACAGATCCGATGAGCTACTTTGGATAAAAATATTGCTTGTAAAGAGTCTTGCTTTCTTGCAAGACTCTTTTTTTGGTGGTACAATGTGCCCAGCAGTAATCAATCAGAGAGGAGAATCTCACTATGGATAAAAAGAGAATCATACAGGTTGAAGAAAAACTGCCTGTAGCACAGCTCATAC
>JAZNZM010000227.1:0-6666 GCA_045594965.1 Oscillospiraceae bacterium
GCTCTTCCTCGGGAAGATTATCGAAGCAGCGGGGATTCATGCCAAGGATCATGCCGTGGCTGGTGCGCTTGGCATAGGGCTCGGCAGTGGGGACTACACCTATATCATAAAGCACCTTGTGCCAGAAGCGGGAGTAGAGCAGATGGAGAGTGGTGTGCTCCATACCGCCCTTGTACCAGTCAACCTGATGCCAGTACTTCATGGCCTCCTCGCCCACAAGAGCATCGGCATTATGGGGATCCATATAACGGAGGAAATACCAGCTGGAGCCTGCCCACTGGGGCATGGTGTCGGTTTCACGCTTTGCAGGCCCGCCGCATACAGGACAGGTGGTATTGACCCAATCGGTCATCTTGCTCAGGGGGCTCTCACCGTCGTCGGTGGGTTCATAGCTCTCCACCTGAGGCAGAGTGAGGGGCAGTTCGCTTTCGGGCAGGGGAACCCAGCCGCCGCAGTGCTCGCAGTATACAAGGGGAATGGGCTCGCCCCAGTAACGCTGGCGGGAGAAGACCCAGTCACGGAGCTTGAAGTTTACCTTCTCATGGCCTATGCCCTGCTCCTCCAGCCACTTGATCATGGTTGGGATTGCATCCTTCACGGTAAGACCGTTCAGGAAGCCGGAGTTGACCATTATGCCGCTTTCGTCCTTGACAGTGTATGCTTCCTTCTCCACATCGCCGCCGGCAACGACCTCGATGATTTCGCAGCCAAAGGCCTTTGCGAAATCCCAGTCGCGGTCATCGTGACCGGGAACGGCCATGATAGCGCCGGTACCATAGGTGGCGAGAACATAGTCGGAAATGAAGATGGGAATCTCCTTGCCGTTTACAGGGTTGATTGCGGCAACACCCTGAAGCTTCACACCGGTCTTGTCCTTGGCCATCTCAGTGCGCTCAAAGTCGCTCTTGCGTGCGGCGGCAGCCTGATACTCACGAACCTCATCCAGATTGCTGAGCTGCTCAGCCCACTTGGTGATAAGAGCATGCTCAGGACTCATGACCATATAGGTAGCGCCGAAAAGAGTATCGGGACGGGTGGTGAAAACAGTTATAGTATCGCCATTGGTGGCGGTGAAATCAAGCTCTGCACCGGTGGAACGGCCTATCCAGTTGCGCTGCTGGGTCTTGACGCGCTCTATGAAGTCCAGACCGTCCAGATCGTCGATGAGGCGCTGGGCATACTCGGTGATTTTGAGCATCCACTGGCTCTTCTCCTTGCGGACAACGGGGGCGCCGCAGCGTTCACATACACCGTTTACAACTTCCTCGTTGGCAAGGACGCATTTGCAGCTGGTGCACCAGTTAACAGGCATCTGGCTCTTGTATGCAAGCCCCTTCTTGAACAGCTGGAGGAATATCCACTGGGTCCACTTAAAATATGCGGGATCGGTGGTATCAACACAGCGGTCCCAGTCGAAGCTGAAGCCCAGCATCTGGAGCTGCTTTGTGAAGTTTGCAATATTATCCCGGGTAACATCCGCAGGATGGAGATGGTTCTTGATGGCATAGTTCTCGGTAGGCAGACCGAAGGCGTCATATCCGATGGGGAACAGTACATTGTAACCGTCCATGCGGCGCTTTCTTGCCACTATGTCCATTGCGGTATAGGGACGGGGATGTCCCACATGAAGACCCGCTGCAGAGGGATAGGGGAACTCAACAAGGGCATAGAACTTGGGCTTGCTGCTGCCGGTCACGGCCTCATAGCTCTTGTTCTCAAGCCAGTATTTCTGCCATTTTTTTTCGATTGCTGTAAAATCGTACTTCATGTCACGTCTTCTTTCTTTTCTTATGAATATCCGTTTGGGGAATAATTAACTCAGTTGGGGGTAACCATGGAGCTGATGTCTATCTCCTCGGCATTGGACCAAAGGCGCTCCAGATTATAGAACTGTCTTGCCTCGTCCATAAAGATATGGACAACAACACAGCCGAAGTCGATCAATACCCAGCCGCCGGAGCGATAGCCTTCGCGGTGGAGAGGGTTCTCCCCTCTTGCCTCCAGAACAGCTTCAACCTCATCGGCCATGGTCTTTATCTGGGTGGTGGAGTTTGCTGTGCAGATTACAAAATAGTCAGCCAGAACGGTAACATCGGTGGTGCGGAGGAGCTTGATATCCTCTGCCTTTTTTCCGTCAAGAGTGGAAACTATGACTTCTGCTATCTCTTTGGGAGTCATCATAATAAATCACTGTCCTTATTCTAAAAATTAACCTGTGTAGGTGGAAAAGTCGTAGAAGGTTTCGAAGGGAATTATTTCGCCGGTGGTTGACATAACTGTTCCGTCATTCTCATCCCAACTGAGAACATCCAGATTGTGGGGGCCTATCTCAATGGTGAAGGGATTAAGATGTTCGTTTATCATTTCAACCCAGGGGATGAGGTCTATCTCATAATAGGAACCGCCGCGAATGCCTATTCCCTCTCCGGGAAGAGTGGCAAAATGAATATTCTCCGGCTTCATTTTCAGAAATTCCCGAATGAAAAAAGCAATATTGCTGATCTCAAGGTCCGTAATCACATATTCCTCGACTATTTCAAGAGCCTTGTCCAGATTGGGTATATTGCCGAGGCTGAGCATCTGTGAGGCGATGCTCATAAGGAAATCGTGCTGGGTGTTTATTCTTCCAAGATCTCCGTTTGGATATCCCGTATTATCATTACCCACGCGGTATCTGAGCACCTGAACGGCCTGTTTTCCGTTGAGCCACTGGTAACCCGTTGGGATATGGATATGCAGATCCTGAGTTGGATCATCATAGTCCATGTTTCTGGGGACTGTGTAGTAAACACCGCCTATGGCATCCACCAGCTTCTCAACAGCTCTGATATCTACAAAAGCATAGCAGTCAACGGTAAAGCCCAGTATACTGTTGAGCTCATTAATAAAACGCTCAGGCTCCTTGTTTTCATATACCATAACGGTATTGACCTTTTTCAGTGCCCAGCTGACATTCACAAGAGTATCTCTCGGAATGCTTACCACACTCAGAGTACCCTCCTTGACATTCATTCTGCCTACCAGAATGGTATCTGTGCTGGCTCCGATCTGGTCATAAGCCGCAAGAAGGAAGGTGTAGCAGTCCGTATTACGGATATTCTGGGGCATTTCATTGTAGGCCTGCTCGGAAATGTCTTCTTTCTCCTCCGGCTCGGAAACCTCCATAGTGGGCACCGGCAGACGGATGACAGGAAGATCGGATACCTGTTCAGGCTCTTCGCCCTCAGGCTGAGAAATACTTATAGGACCGTCGGAGTTAATATCAGGTGCCTTCTCCCATATACTGTAACCAATTACACCGGCAGCAGCCAGCAGCACTATCACTGCCAATCCCGTCAGCAGTCTGCGGAAACCTCTCCGCTTTTTTCTGCCTTCAGGATGAATGACCACGGTTCTGACTCTGTCTATATTGGTGGGGATGCCGGGAATCTCCACATGCTCTCCCCTGCGGGCTCTCGCGGCATTTTGTCTTTTCTTTCCGCCGCCGAAAAGCTTCATATTATTTCGTCCCTTCAAAGCCCCGAAAGGGCCATTCTATGTTTAGCGCCAAGCCAAGGATTCCAGAGCTTCAAGAGTGTTTGGATGGGGCAGCACTCCGTAATGCCGGAGATCCTCAAGGCTCATTTCAAAACCGAGCATCATAGCCTTGTCCAAGTCGGTGTAGGCAAGCTCACGAAGAGCCTCAAGCCCCTCGAAATCCCGGTTGGGCTCTATATAGTCTGCCATGTAGATTATCTTATCAAGCAGACTCATATCCGCCTTGCCTGTTGTGTGCCACTTTATGGATTCGTAGACCTTCTCGCTTACGCCGAAACGCTCACGGGCAATTTCCGCTCCTGTTTTGGCATGGAGCAGTTTTTCGCTCTTTGCCTCAAGGGCATCGGGTATAATACCATACTTTTCGCACAATATCAACTGTTCGCGAAGATTCAGCCTTTTTGTAATATCGTGGAGAATAGCGGCTTCCGCAGCGTCATCCGTATTCTCTCCCCAGCGCTTGGCAAGGCGCACCGCCTCTTCCTCGCAGCCTCTCACATGGGCTATCCTCTTGGGCTTCAGCATTGCATAGGCTTCCCTGCGCAGCCACTCCCAATTGGGCTTTGCTCCATAGAGTCTGTGTCTTATGATATAGGCATAGACCTCCTCAGGCAAGGTCTCAAGCCCTCCCCTCTCAGGCAGAGCCAGGCGCAAATCGCTGGAAGCAGCCTCGACGGGAGCAAGCGCAATTATTGTAGTGCGGGTATGATGCTTTTTTGCATACTCCAAGGCCTTTTTTCGTGTGGCCTCCTTCTCCTCATCCCTACGCACAACGCATACATGGACATTTTCAAGCAAAAACTCCGCCTCGCACCATGTATCCAGGGTAAGGAACATGTCCGTACCCATAACGAGGATGATCTCCTCACCGGGATATTGCTCCATGATGGCACGGACAGTAAGCACCGTATAGCTCTTGCCCTCCCGGACTATCTCCATGTCGCTTATTTCAGCTCCAACATGTCCAAAGGCAAGAGCGCACATTTCCATGCGTTCCACCCCTCCGGGGCTTCCCTGGGCCATAGCCTTATGAGGCGCTTCTCCGGCAGGCATGACAAAAAATCTGTCAGGCTTCAGGTACTTCTTCACAGCTTCGGCCACATGGACATGGCCGATGTGGGGCGGATTAAAGCTGCCGCCGTAAAGAGCAATACTCATTTTTTCTTACTCTTGGGCAGCTCGATCTTGGGATCGGTCTCGTTGCGCTTATACAGGACAAACTTGCTGCCTATGCTCTGAACCTGCTGTGCCTTGCATTCCTCGGCAAGAGCCTCGCAGGCTTCCTTTGCGGAAAGGAGACTGTTTTCAAGGACCTTGCCCTTTACAAGCTCACGGGCCTTGAGAGCGTCACGGACCTGGGTCACCACATTTTCGGTGATGCCGCCCTTGCCTATGATAATTATTGTATCCTCGCTCATTGCAAGAGAGCGGAGGTATGCACGCTGTTTACTTGTCAGCATAATAATCCCTCAATTTCTCTATAAATTCTCTTACAGCCTTTCCTCTGTGGGAAATGGCATTTTTCTCTTCGTCTGTAAGCTCCGCCATGCTGCCTTCGCAGCCATCGGGCCCGAAAATGGGGTCATATCCGAAGCCATACTCACGAACAGGTGCATGGAGGATTTCACCGTGGCATTCTCCCCGTGTGCGGATAATGTCTCCGTTGGGGAAGGTGCAGCAGACAGCGGAAACGAACTTTGCTCTTCTCTCGCTGACGCCTTCCATCTTCTTCAGCAGGAACATATAGCGGTCAATATCACTGTCCTCATGATTGCCTGTGTAGCGAGCGGAGTAAACTCCCGGCTCACCGCCAAGATAATCGACCATAAGACCGCTGTCATCGGCAACTGCGGGAAGTCCGCTGATTGCAGTGATGGCACTGGCTTTAAGGTAGGAGTTTTCTTCAAAAGTGGTGCCGGTTTCTTCAACCTCTATGTCGAAGCCGGCCTCTCTCTGGGAGAGGACTTCAATTCCCAGACCGGCAAGAAGCTCCCGCATTTCCCGGAGCTTGCCCTTATTATTGGAAGCAAGGATCATTTTCATTTCTCTTACCTCACTTGAGAATTTCTTCTGCAAACACATCAGGCTCGAAGGGCATGAGATCGTCAGCCTGCTCGCCCACGCCTATATACTTCACAGGAAGCTGCAGCTCATCTGCAATAGCAAATACTATGCCGCCTCTGGCGGTGCCGTCCAGCTTTGTGAGGACTATGCCGCTTATATCGGCGCTCTCCTTGAAGCTCTTTGCCTGAATAAGACCGTTCTGACCGGTGGTGGCATCCAGCACAAGCAGAGTTTCAATATCCGCGTCGGGCAGTTCTCTGCCTATTATGCGGCGAATCTTGCTGAGCTCATTCATGAGGTTCTGCTTGTTGTGAAGTCTGCCTGCAGTGTCTATTATAATAATATCTGCGCCTCTGGCCTTTGCAGCGGCTATACCGTCAAAAACAACGCTGGCAGGGTCGCTGCCCTCCTCGTGGCGGACAATGTCCGCTCCGGAGCGCTGAGCCCATACGGTGAGCTGCTCGGCAGCAGCTGCGCGGAAGGTGTCGCCTGCGCAGAGGAGAACCTTTTTGCCCTGTGCCTTGAAACGGCTGGAGAGCTTGCCTATGGTGGTGGTCTTGCCTACGCCGTTTACTCCAACCATGAGTATAACGGAGGGCTTGGTGGTGAGCTTCAGTTCCCTGTCTCCTACGCTGAGAATATCGCAGAGTATCTCGCTGAAGGCCTTTCTGACCTCCTCACCGCCCCGAAGACCGCGCTCGTGAACACGCTCACGGAGCAGCTCCACAGCCTTTACAGAGGTGTCAACACCTGCATCGGCCATAATCATGGTCTCCTCAAGTTCCTCGTAGAATTCCTCATTCTCACGGGTGAAGTCGGCAAACATATTGTTCATGGAAATGGCCATATTCTGCTTTGTGCGCATAAGGCCATTTTTTATTTTTTCAAGAAATCCCATATCTTCTTATGCTCCTTTCAGGATGCAATCGTTTTCTCTGCTTCTTCGAGATCCACGCTGAGAACAGTGGTGACGCCCTTCTCCTGCATGGTGACACCGTAAAGCACATCCGCTTCCTCCATGGTGGCGCGGTGGTGTGTGATAACAATAAACTGGGTATTGTCAGT
>JAZNZM010000228.1:0-4797 GCA_045594965.1 Oscillospiraceae bacterium
TAAGAGGGGCCTTTGCCCCCTTAATAATCCCCCGCTGCTCTATTTCTTTTCTGCGCAGCATAGGTTTTTCGACAGTCTCTAAGATGGAACGGAGTTTTTTCCGTTCCATCTTTGCTATGCTCCGGCATCATGCTTATGCTGAAGTTGAAAAAAAGGCTGCGACAATATATAATGAGCGTGAAAGAGGCAAGCAAACTGTGTGACATAAATTAGGGAGCAAAATGTGAAACGCTTATTTTTTATCCTGACACCGGTTCTTTTGTTGATTGCCGCTGCGTTTTTCATACTTGGCGGTGTTCATTTACACAAAGAAGAGTTTTCAAAGCTTCCGGACATTGGCAGCGAAAAGGATGCCTATGAGATACATTACGTGGAGCTTATCCCCAGAGAGACTATATCTGATTTCGCAGTCGATTCGGGAAATATATATGTTCACTACGAAAGCAGCGCGCTTGTTAACGTATATAAAACAGATGGCAGCTTTGAATACGGAATCCAAATATCCACTATACCAAACGGAAAAGGAGGAGTCGCCATAGATGGCGGCAAACTCTATTTCTGCTCAAGACGTTCAATTATTTTTGTGTTCGAGGACGGACAGTTGATTGAGACCGTGGATCTGTGGAGCAGCGATGAAAGTTTGGAAAAGGATCGCATGATCCGCAAAATGGCCGAGCAGGAAGCCAATCACCGTGACGGTGGAATTACCTATGTTCTGAGGGAAAACGAAAATGATATTGTCATAGAGGAAAGCGGTGTTGTTGTGCTGGACTTTCCGGAAATATCAAAGGCCGGAGAGTATTCCATAATGGGCGTCGCGGCCATATGGGTGCTGATTCTTTTTGCTGAACTGTTACGCAGAAAAAGTAAAAAATGACAGACATTCCTCTAAATATTATGGTGCAGGGAGAGCAGCTTCGCCTGAATTTGCCAAAGGATTGGAGCGCGGCAGAGTTTCCCGAAGGCAGCTATGAAGGCTATGTATGGTACAGCGAAGCCTCAAGGTATATACTGGACTTCGAGTCTGGGGATATCCGGTGATATGATATGTTGAGAAGGAGGAGCTATGATATACTCATGGTTCCTCCTTTAGCTGTCTATGCTCATCATTCTTTTTTATACCAATGACGCATATCCTCTTATATGGAATTATTATTGTTCAGGAGGAAACAAAAATGGCCTATGAAGAACGCAGAGTCACCCAGCCCAAGCCCCATTCCATCAGTCTTGAGGACAGAAAAAACCTCTCTGTCAGCGGTGTGGAGCGGGTGGACAGCTTTGATGAGCGGGAGATAGTGATGCTCACTCAGGGGGGAAATCTCATAATACGGGGCAGCGATATGCACATGGGCAAGCTGGACCTTGCAAGCGGCGAAGCCACGGTCACAGGGCTTATAAGCGAGCTTTGCTACGAGGAAGTTGCCCACACGGGCAGTCTCTGGGCGAGGCTTTTCCACTGATGCTTTGGAAATCGGGATACTGACACAGGCTGCCGAGATAGCGGCCTCCCTTGCCCTCGGGGTATGCCTTGGCTTTTTATATGAGATTTTCCGTTTGCCAAGACGGCTTTTCAGAAAGCTGGGCTTCCTCTTCGATCTGCTCTTTTGCCTGCTGCTGGCCTTTGGTCTTTTCCTTCTTGGAATGGCCTGCGGCGGCACGCTGCGCTTTTATATGCCCTTTGCCGCAGCCCTCGGCTCAGGAATATATTGGGCGCTCTTCGGCCGGTGGCTGCACCCTATGATGGAGAAACTGGAGAGCTACGGGGTAAAAGCCTTGGGAAAGCAGAAATTGCTCGCAAAAAAAATGGATAAAATCTTAAAAAACATCTTTTCAAGTGCTAAAAAAAGGTTTAGAATAGATAGGTATATTAAAGATGGTAAACTGGGAGTGGGTATGAGCAAATCCGGGGCGCATTCAGAGCAGCGGAAAGGTGATTACCATGAAATATCCCAGATGGAGCACACTGGCAAAGTTTATTATCCCGGCCCTTCTCATTTACGCTCTTTTCATGATGGCTGATGCCAGAGAAAAGCGGATAGAGGGGGAGAGTCTGCTGAGGGAATTGCAGCAGCAGGCGGACAGCATCCGCAAGGAGAACGAGGCCTTGGAATGGGAGATCAGCGCCTCCCATACGGATGAGGTTATCGCCTCCGTGGCAAGGGAGCGCTTTGGCCTTGTGATGCCTGATGAAAAGGTGTTTTACGACCCCACATCCGACTGAGCTTCGGCGGTGAGGGCTCCGAAAGATAAATCTATAAAACTGAGAGGACACACATGCAGCAGTTGGAAGTGGGAATGATCCTGGAGGGCAAGGTTACCGGCATAACCAAGTTTGGCGCTTTCGTTGCGCTGCCCGGCGGTAAGAGCGGTCTTGTACATATCTCCGAAGTGGCAAACGCCTATGTCAGCGATATCAATGAGCACCTGAGCAACGGTCAGGAAGTAAAGGTTAAGATAATAGCCATAAGTCCTGACGGAAAGATAAATCTTTCCATTAAGAAGGCTGTGGATAATCCCCCTGCGGAAAGCCGTCCCCAGCGCCGCAGCGAGGACAGACCCCGTCCGGCTCCCGCGCCCAGGCCCGCGGCACCGCGCCCTCAGCAGCAGAGCTATACCCCCAGAGAGGTTTACCAGCCCCAGAAGTCCGCGGATCAGAATTTTGAGGATAAGCTCAAGCAGTTCATGCAGGAGTCCGACAGCCGCATGTCCGGCAACAAGCTCTATGACCATCCCCGAAAGAGTTCCCGCAGAAGAAGAGACTGATAACAAACCAATGTTCCGGTTCTCCATTTGGAGAAGCAGGACACAAAGAAGATGAGGAGAATTACTATGAGAATAATCGACATTAGCCGCACTCTTCAGGACGCACCCATTTATTACAAGGATGAGCCCGCACGTTTTGAGCTTGCTCAGAGCATTGAGAAGGGCGACGAGTGCAACGCAAGCGTTGTGACAGCAGGCGTGCACATGGGCACCCATGCCGATGCATTCAGCCACTATATTCCCGAGGGTGCCACCATTGACAAGATGCCCCTTGAGAGCTACTGCGGAAAGTGCCGCGTGCTTACTGTGCCCTCCGACACCCTTGTGAAGCTCAGCGACATAAAGGGACGTCTGGCAGGCTCTGAGCGTCTGATACTTCGCTCCGGCGGAACGAGCTTCCTCTGCGAGCAGGCAGCCGAGTATATTGCCGCCTGCGGCATCAAGGCCCTGCTGACCGATGCTGTCAGCGTTGCTCCCGATGATAATGAGCTTGCTGTCCATAAGCTTCTTATGGATGGCGAAGTGGCCATCATTGAGAACGTGTGCCTTGACGGAGTGGAGGACGGAGACTATCTTCTTTTCGCTTTCCCCGTGAAATACGGTGGCTGCGACGGCGCACCTGTGAGAGCCGTTCTCATAGGTGAATAAAGGCAATTTTGCCTGTTATCATTATATTTTATTGTCTTCCTGTTCCCCATTGCTTGACAATCCGGAACAGGGGGAATAAAATAAACAAGGTTAGACATTTTCATTAAAGGCTAAACAAATTAAATTCAAAGGAGACATATCATTATGGATTTCAGCAAGCTTTTTGACCTCACCGGTAAGAACGCAATGATCATGGGCGGCGCAGGCGGCCTCGGCAAGCTGGTTGCTCAGGGTCTCGCTGAGTGCGGCGCAAACGTTGCTATCGCTTCCCGTACCGAGAGCAAGCTCCAGGCAGCTTGCGAAGAGCTGAAGGCTCTCACCGGCAAGGAGTTCAAGTACTATGTATGCGACGCCAACAACGAAGAGATGGTTGCTGCTGTTGCAGCAAAGTCCAACGAAGAGATGGGTCACATCGATATCCTCATCAACTCTCAGGGCACCAACGTCAAGAAGCCCATTTTTGATTTCCCCGTTGCTGAGTTCAACAAGGTTCTGCAGGACGACATCACCTCCCTCATGATCACCTGCAAGCACTTCGGCAAGTACATGGCAGAGCGCAAGTACGGCAAGATCGTCAACGTTACCTCCGTCCGCGGCAAGATCGCTACCAAGGGCCCCGGCAACGCTGCATACTGCGCTTCCAAGGGTGCTGTTGACATGCTGACCAAGCAGCTGGCTTCTGAGCTCGGCCCCCACGGCATCACCGTCAACGCTTTCGGCCCCAACATCATGAAGACCCCCATGATGACCAAGATCTTCGAGATGCGCGCTGCTGAAGCCGGTGTCACCGTTGAGAAGTATCTGGAGATGCAGGGTGCAGGTCTGCCCATGCGCCGCATGAGCGATCCCGATGACTGCGTCGGCACCGCACTGTTCCTCTCCGCTCCCGCATCCGACTTCCTGACCGGTAACATCCTGTACCCCGACGGCGGTCTGACTGCTATTGGCTAAGAGATTGTTTCTTACATAAAAAAACGAGGGCTTATATGCCCTCGTTTTTTTATGCGCAAAGTATGACTGCACCATCCTTCCATTCAAGCAACGCGGTTTAGGCACAGCAATAAAAATGCTCTTATATTGCGGTGATTGAACAAATCCGCAAACTATGCTATAATCCCATTCAACACAAAAAGAAAGGAGCCGGGATATATGAACTTTGAAGACATCAGCAGAATAGAAAACGAGGCCGAACAGGTCAATGCAATATACGAAGTGTTTGACGAGGACAGCCGTCTGAACGGCTCCAGAGCCGCAAGGGTGGAGTTTCTCACCACGGTGCGGGCAATAGAAGATTACCTTAGTCCCGGCTGCCGGATTCTTGATATTGGAGCGGGGACGGGGGAATATAGTCTCCATTTCGCCCGTAAGGGCTATGAGGTCTGCGCT
>JAZNZM010000229.1:0-4159 GCA_045594965.1 Oscillospiraceae bacterium
ATAGGTAAGAGGCTGGTTATCGACCACGGAATGGGCATAGTAATAGGAGAGACCGCGGAGATCGGTGACGACTGCCTTATCTATCATGGCGTTACCCTTGGCGGTACCGGCAAGGACCATGGCAAGCGCCACCCCACCATCGGCAATAATGTGCTGATAGGAAACGGTGCAAAAATCCTTGGCCCGTTCAAGGTCGGAGATAACAGCCGCATTGCGGCAAACAGTGTTGTTCTGACGGAGATTCCGCCAAACTCCACTGCTGTCGGTGTTCCCGCCCGCATAGTGAAGAAGGACGGCATAAAGGTGAACTATGTCTCCGAGGTGGACGTTGTTTCCGTCACCGACCCCATCGCTGCCGAAATTGCCGCTCTGAGAGCAAGAATAGAACAGCTGGAGGGCTGATAATAAGCCTCCTGTGGAGGCTTACAATGAATTGCCCCTGCGGGGCATGAATTGGTCGAGCCATGATTTGCCTTCGGCATGAATTGCGCCAAGGGGCACATTTATGGTGGAGGGCAATTCAAATCATGGAGCGAGAAGCGCGAGAAATCATGGGGACAAGCCCAATTCATGACGCGAAGCGTCAAATCATAAGAAATATTCCATTTTTCAAAGGAGAAACATAAATGATACTCTATAATTCCGCAACAAGACAGCGCGAGGAATTCGTGCCCAACAATCCCGACATAGTAAAGATGTATACCTGCGGCCCCACTGTATATCACTTTGCCCATATCGGCAATCTCCGCAGCTATATCATGGAGGATATTCTTGAAAAATACCTCCGCTTCGCAGGCTACAATGTGAAGCGCGTTATGAATATCACCGATGTCGGCCACCTCACCTCCGATGCCGACGAGGGAGAGGACAAGATGCTCAAGGGTGCCCGCCGGGAGAATAAGACCGTTATGGACATTGCCCGTTTCTACACCGAGGCCTTTTTTGAGGATTGCCGCAAGCTGAATATCAAGCGCCCCGATGTGGTGGAGCCTGCCACTGCCTGCATTGACGAGTATATCAAGATTATCGAAAAGCTTATGGACACGGGCTACGCCTATTTCTCCGGCGGCAATGTCTACTTCGATACCTCCAAAATGGAGAAGTATTATGTTTTCAATGACTTCAATGCCGAGGACCTTGCCGAGGGCGTACGCGAGGGTGTTGAGGCCGATAGCAACAAGCGCAACAAGAACGACTTTGTTCTCTGGTTCACCAAGAGCAAGTTCGAGGATCAGGCTCTTAAATGGGACTCCCCATGGGGCGTGGGCTATCCCGGCTGGCACATTGAGTGCAGCGGCATTTCCATGAAGCATCTGGGCGAGGATCTGGATATCCACTGCGGCGGCATTGATAACGCTTTCCCCCACCACACCAATGAAATCGCCCAGTCTGAGGCCTATCTGGGCCACAAATGGTGCAATTATTGGATGCACGTCCTCCACCTGAACACCAATTCCGGAAAAATGAGCAAAAGCAGCGGCGAGTTCCTCACCGTATCTCTGCTGGAGGAAAAGGGCTATGATCCTCTGGCTTACCGCCTCTTCTGCCTCCAGAGCCACTACCGCAAGAGCCTTGTGTTCTCATGGGAGAACCTTGACAACGCCGTTGTCACCTATAATAAGCTCATAGGCAAAATCGCCGCTCTTAAGCCCGAAAACGGAGAGATGGATGAGGCCGCTTTCGCTGCTCTCCGCGCAAAATTCTCCGCAGCTCTGGACAATGATCTGAACACCTCCCTTGCCGTTACCGCAATCTATGATGTTCTGAAGGCAAAAACCACCGACACCACCAAGCTTGCCGCTCTTGCGGAGTTTGACAAGGTTCTGGGACTGAACCTCATTGAGAAGGCCGCCGCAAAGAGAGAAGCAGATGCCAAGGCCAAGGCCGCAGCCGCCAATGTTGCTTTTGCTGTTATCAGCGAGGACGGAACCGAGGACAAAGCTGTTGAAGAGCTTATCCTTGCCCGCCGCGACGCAAAGAAGGCCAAGAACTTTGCTGAAGCTGACCGCATCCGTGATGAGCTGAAGGCCATGGGCGTTGAGCTTACCGATATACCCAACGGCGCCAAGTGGAAGAGAGTATAAATTATGGCATTTAAGGGCCCCCTGTTGCAGTGGCCGGACACTGGCCGGTCAGCAGGGGCTGTCGGCGAAGCTGACCGGGGGATCGCCAAATAACAAAAGGAGACACGCACTATGGTACTTGCCATTGACATAGGAAATTCCAATATAGTTCTGGGCGGCTTTGAGGGGGATAAGATATCCTTCCGCACAAGTCTTTCCACAAGCCTTGACAAGGGTGAGGCTGAGTATGCTGTGCTTATCAAGAGCCTGCTGGATATCTACGGTGTGGATTTCGGAGCCATTGAGGGTAGTATAATATCCTCCGTTGTGCCTCCCATGAACACGGTAATGAAAAACGTGCTGAAGCTCCTTACGGGCAAATTGCCTATCATTGTGGGCCCGGGAGTAAAAACGGGGCTGAATGTCAGTGGTGGGGACGCCAGAAGTCTGGGTGCCGACCTTGTCGTTGCTGCTGTGGCCGCAATCGCAAAGTATCCGAAGCCCATGATAATCATAGACATGGGCACCGCCACCACCTTCTCCGTTATAGACGAAACAGGCGCATTCAAAGGCGGCGTCATCTGCCCGGGCGCTGTGCTCAGCTTTGACGCGCTGTCCCGCCGTACCGCCCAGCTGCCCCGTATCAGCTTTGAGGAGCCAAGACAGGTGATTAATCTCACCACTGCCGAAAGCATGCAGGCAGGCCTGATTTACGGCTCTGCAGCCATGATAGACGGCCTCATTGACCGAATCAGCGCGGAGATGGACTGCACACCGACTTTGGTAGCCACAGGCGGTGTAAGCGGAGGAATAATCCCCAAGTGCCGCCATGAGATAATTCTCGACAGCGAGCTTCTGCTGGACGGTCTAAGGATAATCTACGAGAAGAATCAGAAAAGAAGATAATAACAATAAGAATGTTCCCCTGTTCAAGCCGAACAGGGGAACATTCTTATTACTGTATGTCATATTTCCTTACAAACTCTGCTACATCGTCAAAGTCGCGGACACGCTGAGCCAGCTCCTCATGGCTCCAGTTCCACCACTTTATGCGCAGCATGGCGGCAATAGTCTCTTCATCGTAGCGCCAGCCTATATGTACTGCAGGAACACCGCCGACGATCTCATAGGGGGCAACATCGTGGGTGACAACGGCTCCTGCCGCGATAACCGCTCCATCGCCTACATTCACGCCGCCCATAACAATGGCATTATGCCCTATCCAGACATCATTGCCAACGATGACACGGTTTTGTCTGCGCCAGTCTATGAGACTGTCATCATCCGGGCCAAAGCCGTAGTGGGAGCAGCGGTAGGTGAAATGGTGGCTTGCGGCACGGATGCGGTGGGGATGCTGCACGGGATTTATTCGCACACCGGTGGCAATGCTGGCAAAGGCACCGATCTCTGCATAGATAATATCGTTGCTGCCAAAGCAGTAGGAGTAAGCTCCCAGCTTGGTCTCTTCCAGCACGCAGTGGTCTCCAAGCTCGGTGTAAGGACCAAGGGAGCAGTTTTTCACTATGCAGCCGGGGCCTATAAGAGCCTTTTCCGAAAGACTTTGAGTGAAATCCAGCATATCACTTCACCTGAGCGAAAACTTCCTTGTTCTTGATGAGGTATTCCGCACCGGAATAGAGGGTGGTTAC
This sequence comes from Oscillospiraceae bacterium, assembly GCA_045594965.1. GTDB lineage: Bacteria > Bacillota > Clostridia > Oscillospirales > Oscillospiraceae > SIG459. The sequence continues at coordinate 3,713 of JAZNZM010000229.1, forward strand.
CAGTATGACTATCTGGCAGAGCATATCCAGCCAGATAAAGTCAAGGCCCAGCATAAGGCAGATGCACACCATAGTTGCGGCGGTCTTTATCTTGCCGGACCAAGCTGCGGCAATAACCTTGCCCTGCTCAACGGCCACAAGACGCATACCGCTTATGGCAAACTCACGGAGCAGCACCAGAGCCAGCACCCAGCCCCACATCTCGCCGCTTTGCACAAACCAGCACATAGCGGCCATAACCAGCATCTTGTCTGCCAGAGGATCCATGAACTTGCCGAAGTCTGTTATCATATTGCGGCTTCGGGCAATGTGACCGTCCAGAAAATCCGTTACACTTGCAATAATAAATACCAGCAGAGCTACCCAGTTGGAGAATGGGAAGCCCCAGTAAAGAATTATAAGAAAAACGGGAACAAGAGCGATACGCAGAAGGGTGAGCTTATTGGC
>JAZNZM010000230.1:0-6989 GCA_045594965.1 Oscillospiraceae bacterium
TGTTCCTCGCGGACACGTCAAACGTGTAAGTACGGTCTGCCAGTTGCGTAAAGATTGTTACTTGCCGCCCGTAAACGGGCCAACTTCACTCATTGTGAGTTGCTCTCCCATCTGATCTTCTTTCAATTGATTCTTGATGTACTCCGCAATTCGGCTTGTGTTCTTCCCTGTCGTATCTACATAGTACCCTCTGCACCAGAACTCCCTGCTGCGATACTTGTACTTTAGTTCGCCGAATTGCTCATATAGCATTGTGCTACTCTTTCCTTTTAGGTAACCCATGAAGCTTGATACCGACATTTTCGGTGGTATTTCTACCAGCATATGCACATGGTCCGGACACACTTCCGCTTCTACTATTTTTACTCCTTTCCACTCACATAACTGCCGTAGTATCTTTCCTATTGCTACTCTCTTCTCTTGGTAAAACACTTTCCTTCTGTATTTTGGTGCAAATACTACATGATATTTGCAATTCCACTTCGTATGAGATAAACTATTTACGTCATTCAGGCCCATTCTGAATGTCCTCCTTTTGCTATTTCCTGTGCAGTTGGCAGACCGCACTTCTATTATAGCAAAAGGAGTTTTTATTTCTTTTTCATCGCCAAAAGGCTTTTTTGAACCACTGGCCCAGCCAGTGGTTTTACTATACAAAAAAATACAGGGACAGCCAAAGGCTGACCCTGTATTTTGGTCGGAGTGGCGGGAGTCGAACCCACGGCCTCATGGACCCGAACCATGCACGCTACCATCTGCGCTACACCCCGTTATTCAAATGCCAGTACATTATAGATTGATTATCCTGCACTGTCAAGGACTTTTGTAACGGGGCTATTTCAATTAAGCTATAAGTATTACTGTTATTATGACTGATTTACGGAAGTTAGTTTACCTGTCTTCTTCCATAAATCTATGAAGAATGGCGGCGATTTCCGCTCTTGTGGCGTTATCTTTTGGGGCAAGAGTGCCGTCTCCGCGTCCGTTGATGAGTCCCACGCCGCATGCCCAGTTCATGGCGGACACTGCATAGGAGGAAATACTGTCTGCGTCCTCAAAAAGAAGGAAATTTTCACTGCAAAGTGTATCCATACCTTTGTACTGAGCGTATCTGTACAGTATCGCAGCGATCTGCTCACGGGTGAGCTTATCGTTTGGGGCAAAAGCTGTTTCGCTGATTCCGTTTATAATTCCATTCTGCTGTGCCCAGATAACAGGTTTGGCATAATATGCTTCCATAGCAATGTCCTTGAACGGAGATATACCCTCCGTTGCAGGCCCGCCTTCAAGTCGGTGAAGAATTGTAACCAGCATTCCGCGTGTCAGGGGAGCGTTGGGGGCAAAGCTTTTCTCTGCAACTCCATTCATAAGCCCCTTACCCAGAACATAGTCGGTATCGGAATGGTACCAGCGCTCTGTGTCAAGGTCTTCGAATTGCGCGGATGGGCAATTATGTATCGGGGGCTCTTCTCCTATTTCAAGAACTTTGGAGGGAACATAAAAGCGACCTTCAATATATACAGCGATTTCTCCGTCGAGATCAACTTCCTCGCCTGCGAAATTTGCGGTGGACGAGTTCCTCTTTATGCTCACATCCTTGTCATGGAAAGAGAAAATTTCTTCACCTTCATCATAGTATCCCATGTCACTTACATCAACAAAGAGCTTTTCGGTCATTGCATCAAGGTCGATATCTATGAGGGAGGCAATATACTTAACAATATCGGTATTGTCTATGAGATTGACGGGGGTTTCCGGATAGTCGGAGGTGAAGTTTCCGTATGCCTTGTAAAACTCTTCTGCTACCTGAGGGGCTAAGTTCGGATCGATTCCGTCAGGATAGGGAACACCCTCGGGAAGGTAAAGGAACACACCGCCGTTTCTGGTGGTATGGCCTGTGCTTTCCCACTTTGCCCAGCGGGAGTTAAGGCCGTTTTGCGTGTCATAGACCACATCGTATGAATTTATGTAGTTGTAATACAAACCGCCTGTGTCATGATCGGGAGCGATTACAACAATAGTGTCATTACGGCCTTTTGCGTATTCTATGGCGATTTTGCAGGCTTCGTCAAAGGCGATAAATTCGCTGGCATTGTGAATGGTGTTGTTTTCGTGTCCGCCTCCGTCAACAGCGCTTCCTTCAACCATGAGGAAGAAGCCGTTTTTGTTGCCGTCATCAAGTGCGGTGATCGCAGCAGTGACAAGCTCTGAGAGGTTTGGCGTGGATTCGGCCCGTTCAACATCAAAATAAGCTTGGGGCAGCTTACCCCAGATCCTGTCACCGGCTTTGACGGCATTAAGCTGTTCTCTGTTGTGGATAACAGCGTAACCAAGCTCATTAAGGTGAGCATCGGTGAACCATGGCTTGTCGCTGAAAGCACTGTGGGTGTTTCCGAGGACCACGTCGATTCTCTGATTAACTATCTGCTCTGACATAATGTCCATATTGCCTCTGGAAATATCGTGGGCGGAAAAGGCGGCGGGAGTGGCATTTGTCCATTCATAGGTTACAACAATGCCTGTGTTTTTGCCAATGTCCTGACAGGCCTCCAGTATATTTGCGTGAGGTCTGTAGGCGGGGTCAATGCCGATATAGCCATTGGTGGTTTTGTATCCTGATGACAGCGCAGTGCCTGCAGCCGCGGAATCAGTAAGCTCGAAGCTGGCATTATGGGTGGTTTCTGCTCCAACAAGATACTGCTTGATATACATTTCGTTATCCGTGATTGGAGTCGCATAGGGGAATAACTGCTTGTTGAAGCCACCATGGTGCTTGATTGCGTCGGCCAGATAGAAAGGTGCCATCGCTCCGCCGTCCGGTATCATATAAATTATGTTTTTAACCTGAGCTGTATCGGATGCATATACACTGCCTGTGAACATGGGTGCTGCGGACAGGGCAATAATAAGACAAAGCAGCAGCGAAATGATTCTTTTGCGCATATTTCTTTCCTCGCAATCGCTCATATTTTCTTTACTATAACATGTAAAAAATGTCACTGCAAGGCTGCGTGATAAGCGCATGATATATATTTTATATATTGGCTTGTTCTTAAGCTCCGTTGGTTAGAATAGAAATATACAAACGGACCGAGGAGAGGCTTTATGACAAGGAAGAAGTTTGGAATAGCTCTTGTGATTGTTGCTGCGCTGTTTGGGTTTAAGCTGCTGTTTCCCCAAACAGTGGATAAGCTTGTTGGCAGCGCTTCAGTTTTCTTAAAACGGGATATTGATTATGTGCAGGTGTTCAGAGAATTCGGAGCCTCCCTTTCCACTTTTGAGGAGGAAGAAAGCGTGTCTGCCCAACTGTCAAACAAGGCATTATCCTCTGCTGAGTATGGCACGCTGGGGGAGAGAAGCGAACTCGACATACAAGAAATGATAGCGGATGAAGGGGCAAACGAGGGGGAGCAGCCTGTAATTGCCGAAACCGAACTTCCGCCTGCGGTTGAAGCCTTTCTTGAAAGCCAGAAGGAATACTCGGATGTAGAGCTGCCGGGAAATGTAAGTTATGATTATCTTGAATTGCCGATGTCGTGCTTCACACCTGTTGAGGGATATAATTCGTCTGGCTTTGGCTATAGAACTCATCCGATCCACGGTGACCTCCGTTTCCATTACGGCACAGATTTTGCAGCCTGGTCCGGGGAGGATATTTATGCCTTCGCGGATGGAACAGTCAGCTTCGCGGGCTGGTCGGAGAGCTACGGAAACTATATTACTGTTGAGCATTCGGATGGCTGGGACAGCCTCTACGCTCATTGCAGTATTCTGTATGTAAAGACGGGTGACAAAGTTGTCTCCGGTCAGAAGATCGCGCTGGTTGGAGATACGGGACTTGTGACCGGACCACATCTTCATTTTGAACTGAAGCATGATGGAGTGTATATCAATCCGGAATATTATGTCGACTAAAAAATGTGCGATAGACTGGGATATAAATCCCATTGCGCTTATGGCCCTTGCCTTGTGGTATTTTTTTGATGAAGACGGCTTGTTTGCCCTTATGGCTCCGGCGATTCTTATTCACGAGCTTGGTCATGGGGTGATGATATTTTTTACGGGACTGGGGCTCAAACGGATGAGCCTTGGAATTTTTGGCTTTGAAATGGACTACCGGGGTGAACTGAGAGGACTTTTGGGCTTTGCAGTCATAGCTGCCGGACCAGTGTTCGGTCTTCTTTATGGCCTTGCCTGCATGGGATTGAACAGTGAATTTCTGAATCTTAGCGGAAGTATAAGCATATTGCTGTCCCTATTTAATCTTATTCCCGTACTGCCGCTGGACGGAGGCCGTCTGATGTGTCTGGCGGCAGGGGAGTATGGGAGGCATATCTCTCTTATAATCAGCATAGCGTTTGGGGCGGTGGCATTGATTTTGTGGCTGAGCCGAGGATGGATATCGCTGTTTATCATGGCTGTATGGCTGATATGGTGCAACATAAAAGGCCGGGATTAAATCCGGGCCTTTTATGTTGTTCATTTATGATTTTTCAAGTTTGCGGAAATACTCCACAGCCATATCCAGTGTCAGCTCCGAAGCTCCGAAGAGCAACATCATAGGCTCGGCAAATGCAAGGCATACAGCGGCAAGCGCTATGCTCACAGCGGTGGTTGCGGTAATACCTGTGCCTACGCGTTTGTGGGCGCGCTCGGCATTTTTCATTCCGGAGCAGATACTGAGGAAACTTGCGGCTCCGTCCCCAATGCACCAGGCGAAGGCATTGGCTATACAGATAACGGGAAAGGAAACGCCTGTTGCAGCATTGCCCAGATAGCCAAGCTCGCTGTTTCCGATAAATATCTGGTCAACAATGTTGTAAAGCGCGCTTATAAGCAGGCCCATAACACATGGAATGGAGAATTTGAGCAAAAGCTTTGAAATTTTTGCCTCCCCCAACATTGCGATATTATTGTTTTCCATGTTTCTCCTTTCTGCGGACATAAAAAAACCGTAAAAATCTGCCTGTGCCCACGAAGGCTTATAGCAAACTATTACGGTAGTTCGTAGAAACGCTCATCCGATCATGAGCATATATAGGTGTCAATTATTATAACTTCGTCATTTTAGCTTATGGAAAAAATAATAGCAATAGTCCGTTTCCCTATATTCATGATCCGCCACTTGCATTTCTTTGACTCCTGTTATAAAATATTATGGCAATTTTTCAGGAAATCTTTCAGGAGTGTATTATGGATTCTAAGCTTAAGCGCATACTCCCCAAGGTGCAGAAGCCTGCCCGCTACACCGGAGGCGAGTATAACGAGATAAAAAAAGATAAATCACAGATTGCTCTTCGCATGGCTTTCTGCTTTCCCGATACCTATGAGATAGGTATGTCCAATGTGGGCATGCGCATTCTCTACGGCACCATGAACTCCATGCCAAATGTATGGTGCGAGCGCGTTTTTGCTCCGTGGTCCGATATGGAGGAGGAAATGCGCAAAAACGGTGTGTCTCTCTATGCCCTTGAAAGCGGAGATCCTCTCAGTGAATTCGACGCCATCGGATTTTCCATTGGCTACGAGATGGCCTACACCACTGTGCTGAATATGCTGGACATGGGCGGCGTGCCACTGCGCAGCAGTGAGCGCGAAGCTCTTCTGCCCCTTGTGTTCTGCGGAGGCACAAGCTGCTGCAACGGCGAGCCTATAGCGCCCTTCATGGACCTTATGTTGGTTGGCGAGGGCGAGGAAATGGACAATGAGCTTCTTGAGCTTCTCATACGTGCCAAGGAAGAGGGATGGAGCAAGAAGGCATTTCTGCACGAAGCCTCTAAAATAGAAGGCGTATATGTACCTTCCCTTTATGAGCCGGTCTATAATGAAGACGGCACACTTGCCCGGATGAGCGTTCTTGATGGCGCGCCTGAAAAGGTAACAAAGCGTATCGTAAAAAACTTTGATGAGAGTTTCTTTCCCACAAATCAGATAGTACCCTCAACGGAAATCGTTCACGACCGTGTGAATTTGGAGCTTTTCCGTGGCTGTATCCGCGGCTGCCGCTTCTGTCAGGCAGGACACATATACCGTCCTGTAAGAACAAGAAACTATGAGCGCCTTGTTAAACAGGGAATAGAGAGCCTTGAAAACACCGGCTATCAGGAGATAACCTTGTCCTCCCTTTCTTCCAGCGACTATCCCGGCCTTGAGGCGCTTTGCGACGGGCTGCAGGATTATTGTGTGCCACGCAGCATAGGCCTTGCGCTGCCTTCTCTCCGCGCGGATAACTTCTACATGGACCTTATCCAGAAGGTGCAGAGAGTTCGCAAAAGCGGTCTTACCTTTGCTCCGGAGGCAGGCTCTCAGCGCCTGCGCGATGCTATCAATAAAAATGTAAAGCATGAGGATCTGATGGAAACCTGCAAGGTGGCCTTCTCCGGCGGCTGGAATAATATCAAGCTCTATTTTATGCTGGGGCTGCCCACGGAAACAGACGAGGATGTTCTTGCAATAGCCGATATGGCCAAAAGCGTTGTCTGGATGTGGCGTCAGTACTCCAAAAACAAGGACAGAGGCGTCCGCATAACTGTATCCACCTCCTGCTTCATTCCCAAGCCTCACAGCCCCTTCCAGTGGGAGGCCCAGGTCACTCCTGAGGAGTATCTCCGCAGGGTAAATCTTCTTCGCAGTGCCATGACTGCAAAAAATGTGACTTATAACTGGCACGATGCCGAGACAAGCGTTATCGAGGCCTTTCTCTCCCGCGGAGACCGCCGTATAGCTGATGTCATCGAGGAAGTATGGCGCAGCGGAGCCAGACTGGAGGCATGGAGCGATTTCTTTGACTATAAGCGCTGGACTGATGCCTTTGAAAAGTGCGGAGTTGACCCAAGCTTCTATACCACCCGTGAAAGGTCTAAGGATGAGGTTCTGCCCTGGGATCATATGGACATGGGTGTCCGCAAGGCTCACCTCTGGCGTGAGCGGGAAAAGGCCTATGCCGCCCAGCTTAGTCCCGACTGCAGCGTGAAGTGCAGCGGCTGCGG
>JAZNZM010000231.1:0-11467 GCA_045594965.1 Oscillospiraceae bacterium
TTCATTGCTTAAACCTCCTTGTTGCTGTCTTGTGATGCGGTCGCCAAACCTTCACCACCGTAACATGGAGGTTTTATTTTGCCAAGGCTTTTTTCTTACCCCTGGTAGTACCAGGGGATTTTATTTCGCCTAAAGGCACTATCAATGCTTTTTTGAGCAAAAATTGCTCAAAAAAGCTCCGTCCGACCGGGACGGAGCTTTTGCGTTTTTCATTCTTATTTATCCACACTGACAATACTGTTAACCGTGGCAGGGGCGATTTTGACCACCTTGCGGTCATAGGTGATGAGTCCGTTTAGCTCGTCCTCAACGTCGCTGAGCTGGGTATATACAGCGGCTGCCAGACCCTGTTCCCAGGCGGGAGCTATCTCGCCCTTATAGAGGTCACGGAAAGCGTGGGTAAAGCTGTTCACGCTCTCATAGCGCTTATAGCCGAAATCCTTTTTATTGAAGGCATGCCCCTCCACGCGGTGGTTATAGCCGCCGAACTCAGTGAGCAGCACGGCACGGCCCAGAGAGTCCTTTTCAAAGTGGTAGGGCTTAAAGTAGACATGCCAGCTCTTCACCTCACCGAAATACTGGTCGTGCCAGCCGCTGGCGTGGTCAATGGTGCGGCTATTATCCATGCCCTGAATAAGCTTAACCGCTTTCTTGGCATCGAACTGTCCCCAGCCCTCGTTGAAGGGCACCCACATTGCTATGCAGGGGCAGTTATACAGGGCGCTGATCATCTCCCGCAGCTCCGCATAGTACTGCTCCCGTCCCTCACGGCTTTTCCGGGCAAAGAGACCGTAGTGGCTGTCCCTGAAATGGCGCTTGGTAATAAGGGGGGAGGAAATGGTGAGGGGATTATACTTCCCGCCGCCCGAGGGCATATCCTGCCAGACCAGCATGCCCAGTCTGTCGCAGTGATAGTACCAGCGCATAGGCTCAAGCTTTATATGCTTTCTCAGCATATTGAAGCCCATGTCCTTGGCGGTTTGAATATCAAATACAAGAGCCTCGTCACTGGGGGCGGTGAGCATACCGTCGGACCAGTAGCCCTGATCAAGAAGTCCGTTGTGGAAATATGGCTCGTTATTCAGAAAAAGGCGCTTGGCTCCCTGGGCATCGGTCTCCACAGAGAACTTGCGCATGGCGAAATAGCTGTCCACCTCGTCCTCGCCCATCTTCACCTTCAGATCGTAGAGATATGGGCTTTCTGGGCTCCATGGACGCAGCTCCTTTATGGGAACAACAGTGGGGATGCCGGCAATGAAGCTGTGTTCCTCCCCTTCCACGGTGAAGCAGCCCTCGCCATCTCCCTCCACCAGAAGCTCCATCTTCCGCAGGTCATAATGGGGAGTGATTCTAAGGCCCTTTATATAGTTTTCGGGCACAGACTCCATCCACACCGTCTGCCAGATGCCGCTCTGGGGAGTGTACCAGATGCCGCCCCGCTTAGAAGACTGCTTGCCTCTGGAATGCCATGAAGCGTCCGTAACATCCTTGACTTTAAGAACTATGCTCAGCTCATCGCCGTTGAGAGCCTCTGTGATGTCCGCTGAAAAGGGGGTGAAGCCGCCCACATGGCTTAGAAGCATCATGCCGTTTACATACACGGTGGCGGTCTGGTCCACCGCTCCGAAGTGGAGCAGCACCCGGCCCCGGTTGAAGCCCTCGGGCAAACGGGTGTTCAGGCGATACCAGAGAAAGTCTCTCTTTCTGGGCCTGCTCTTTGCCCCCGAAAGCTCGCTTTCGGGAGAGAAGGGCACAAGTATGGTCTCGGGAAACTCGGCGGGCTGTCTGTCGGACTCGCAGACGCAGAATTCCCATTCTCCGTTGAGATTGATATAGCTGTCCCTCACCAGCTGAGGGCGGGGATATTCCTTAAGAATATTGTTTTTGTCCAGTTTTTCACCCCATGGTGTAAGCATGGTCAGTCCTCCCTTTCAGGAATTTTCACGGGTCTTTTCTCTTTTGATGAGAGCCCACACAGGCAATGCCACAAGAATAAGCACCGCGGCTCCGGCGAGGAAAATGCCGGGGGTGGGCACGCTTTTAAGCTGTCCCATATCCATATAGGTCATGTCGCTGCCCTTGATGACGGCAGAGCCGATAAAGGGTCCTATTATCATGGGCAGCATAACGGTGAATATCATGCGTATGCCCTGAAAATGACCCACAAGGTCTCTGGGGGTGCGGTCGCGGACTATGCCGCTGAGAGTGGCGCTCACAAGCAGGTTGCCGCTCATCATAACTATGCCGCAGATAATGGCTGCCAGCATGCCCCGGGCAAAATACATGGCTATGAGTCCGGCGAACATGACGATTCCGGCAGGCAGCAGGAAGCGGAGCTTGCCCACCTTGTCTGCCAGAGAGCCGCCTATGACGGAGACGATGGAAGCAACTATGAGCACAACGCCCAGAACTATGGCATAATTGCTTATGCCCAGATAGGTCTGTATATAGATGATAAGGTAGGGGAAGAAAACCTGCACGGCTATGGCGAAGACGCAGTTTGCCAGCAAGGCCCAGTAGAGACTGGGCAGGCTTTTGATTACAGAGGGACGCAGACCGTGGGTAAGGGTCTCGAAATACCTGTCCTTTCTGGGGGCGAGAGTGGGTGCATCCTTCACAAGGAAAATGGAGATAATACCCACCACCGTTACCATGATGCCGAAGATGGAGAAGAAGGTCTTCCACTCGCCTCTCTGGGTGTAGCCGTCAAAGAGTCCGAAGACTATGAGCATGCTCAAAAGAGGCAGCACAGCCAGAACGCCTTCGGTCTTGCCGCGCTTTTCATTGGGCACATTGTCCGTAACATAGGCATTGTAGGCAGCGTCATTGGCGGTGGAGCCGAAGAAGGTCATGAGGCAGTCCATGAATATTACAAGTACCGCGGCAGCCGCTGCAGCATTGGCGGCAGGGAACAGTGCCCCTGCACTTTCGGGGGTGATGAAGCCGAAGGCGGCGGTGGTAATGCCCCAGAGAATATAGCCAACGCAGATAAAGGCCTTGCGCTTGCCGATCCTGTCACTGAGAGCGCCCATTATGAGGGTGGTGAGGGTAGCGGTTATGGCAGAGGCTGCCACCATAGCTGCTATGTAGTCAGGGTTTGTGGAAATGGTGTTATAGAGGAATACATTGAAATACATATTCTCCAGTGTCCATGCGAACTGGCCGGAAATGCCCACCAGTATAAGCACGGACCAGAGTCTTGCTCCAAGCTTGGTTTTCATTTCTCCCACTCCTTCTTATTCCGCGTTTATCTGTCCTCTCTCCTTCAGGTCGGAAACTATCCGGGAGAAGAGCTTGTCGTCAATTCTGAAATACTTTCTGTAAACAAGGAAGCCCGCCACAATGCTGATAAGAGGCAGAATCAGCATAGCCAGCTTCACAATAAGAATGCCCGTATCGGTGACATCGTCCACGGTGACTGCGGAGTTGATGCCGGAGATGATGAGGGTTACGGAGACTATGCCCTTGGAAATCGCTCCGCCTATCTTGTTTACAAAGGGCTGAACGGAGAAGGTTACGGCCTCGTCACGGCGGCCTATCTTCCACTGGCCGTACTCAATGGTGTCCGCAAGGAACATGAGCATGAGAAGCTGGATAAAGGCCTGTGCCGCAAAAATGAGGAGTCCGGCAATGCCTACAACGGCCATCTTTCCGTCGCCGCAGAAGAAGATGATATAGCCCGCAAAGACCATAACTGTGGCGGCGGTATAGAGCTGTCTGCGGTTGAAGCGCTTGCTGAATTTGGGGAAGAGCAGCAGAGCCGCCAGCTGGCTCACTCCCAGAACACCGGCAAATACCGTGTACATATCGGGGTTTTTGAAAACATACTTGAAGTAGTAGGTGCCAAAGCCCGTGGTGGTGCAGTAGCCGATCATGAAAAGGGCCATGGCTATGGCGGTGATGCGAAGCTGGTCATTTTCCTTAAGGACAGTGACTATATCCTTGAAGGTGGTCTTCTCCTCCTCCTTGGCGGCAATTTTGCTCTCCTTCACGCCGAAAACGGTGAAGCAGAGGAAAAGCCATGTGAGGACGGTTACGCCTACAGCCATCAGGAAGAAGCCCCGCTTGGAGGTATAGTTATCGGTGAGGGCTGTGACGGAGAGCACCACGGCATACATACCCACATTGGCGCAGATACGTGCAAAGGAGCCTATCTTCTCCCTCTTCTTCTGGTCAAGGCTCAGAGAGGGCATCAGCGTCCAGTAGGCTATGTCGTTAAGGCCGTAGATAATATCCCAGAGCACATACACAACAACGAAGAACACTATATATGCCGGGCCGGTAAGACCAAGGTCCGAGAAGAGCAAAACGGTCAGTATTCCGCCTATAATGGCGCCAAGGACTATCCATGGCTTGAACTTGCCCCAGCGTGTGCGGGTGTTGTCCACGATTATGCCGGTCACAGGGTCGTTGAAGGCGTCAAACACGCCGAGGATGAGAAATGCAGCGCTCATCCACCACATGACGGAGTCGCTGAGATCCAGCGCCTCGGTGGCGAAGGAGATAAAATACATGCTCACAAGGCTGTAGAGCATATCCCGGCCAACAGTGCCGAGACCGAAGAAGTATTTGTTGCGTGTGTCGATTCTGTCCTGCGCGGTTTTGCCTTTCATGGCAAAGCCCCCTTTTATTTCATATTTCGCCTGATATAAGTTGCAGCATTTCGCAGGGCGCGATGCCCACATCGCGCCGCGGTAAGCTGAGGTCGTCGCGCCCTACGGGGTTAAAACTCGTAGGGACTTCCCTTTACTTTTGATTTAGGTTTACGCGTATCCGTAGGGCGGCCGCTTGCTGCCGCCGTTTTTTCCTGATTTTCGCCCGCAGCCGGTCACAGCAAGTCCGCAACATCCATAGGCTTCATGGCTATTTTTTCAATACCCAGAGCCTTAAGCTGCTCCAATGTGCGGTAGCCCCATGCCACGGCAATGAAATCAAGACCGGAATTTGCAGCTGTCTGCATATCCACCTCGGTGTCGCCTATATACACGGTCTCCTCCGCCTTTGCGCCCAGAAGCTCAAGGGCAGCTTTCACAGGGGCGGGATCGGGCTTGCGCTCTCTGCCGGGTCGGTCGCCCTCTATAATTGGGATATACTCCCCGAAAAAGCGCTGGCGCAGCTCCTCGGCAGCAGACTGATACTTGTTGGTAACTATGGCCATGGGGAGACCCATTTTGTGAAGGGCGGCAAGAAGCTCCATGATGCCCTCATAGGGCGCGGTTTTATCCACACAGTGGGCATCGTAATACTCGTTGAAGGCGGCAAAAACTCCCTCAAAATCCGGGTTTTCCTCGCCTTGGGGAAGTGCCCGCGCCACCAGACGGCGGACACCGTTGCCCACGAAGGACTGCACTGTGTCGTAGTCATGGACAGGATAGCCAAAGCGCTCAAGTCCGAAGTTCACGGCATCGGCAAGGTCGGGTATGGTATAGAGCAAAGTGCCGTCAAAATCGAAGAGCACCGTTTTCATTTTGCATACCTCTCCACGATGTTCAGAAGTATCTGAGTGGCAATATCCATGCCCTCCACGCTGATATGCTCATAGGGGCCGTGGTAGGCATAGCCGCCTGTGCCCAGATTGGGGCAGGGCAGGCCCCGGAAGGTGAGCTGAGCGCCGTCTGTGCCGCCGCGGATGGGCTCCACAAGGGGCTCTATGCCTGCCATTCTGGTGGCCTCAAGGGCATTTTCAACCACATGGAAGTGAGGCTTCACCATTTCGCACATATTGCGGTAATGCTCCTTGAACTCCAAAACCACAGTGCCATCGCCATACTTTGCGTTGATGAGCTTTGCGGCATGCTCCATGCACTTTCTTCTGGCATCGAAGGAGCCTGCGTCATGGTCGCGGATGATATAGTTGAGGGTGGCCTTCTCCACATCGCCCTCCATGGCCATCATGTGGAAGAAGCCCTCATAGCCCTCGGTGTCTCTGGGAGTATCCCCTGCAGGGAGCATTGCGTTGAACTCCATGGCCACAAGGGATGCGTTTATCATGGTGTCCTTGGCAGAGCCGGGATGGACATTGAAGCCCTTGAAAAAGGCCTTAACGCCGCAGGCATTGAAGTTTTCATACTCTATGCCGCCCTCTGCGCCGCCGTCGGCGGTGTAAGCTATCTGAGCACCGAAGCGCTGAAGATCCATAAGGGAAGCGCCGTGGCCTATCTCCTCATCGGGGCAGAAGCCTATGGCAATGCGTCCGTGGGGGATATTATCTCTGATAACAGTCTCGGCCATGGTCATAATCTCGGCAATGCCCGCCTTGTTGTCGGCACCCAGAACGGTGGTGCCGTCGGTGACAATGAGGCTGCGGCCCACAAGGGAGCTGAGATGGGGGAAAGCCTTGGGGGAGAGAACTCTGCCGCTTTCGCCCAGAACTATATCGCCGCCATCGTAGTTTTCAATAAGACGGGGCTTCACATTCTCGCCGGGAAAGTCGGGAATGGTATCCAGATGGGCGATAAAGCCCACGCTCATGGCATTTTCAAGGCCCTCGGAAGCAGGGATAACTCCGTAGACATAGGCATGCCCGTCCACATAAACCTCGCTGACACCGATTTCCTTAAGCTCCTCAGAGAGCATATTGGCAAGGTCAAACTGGCAGGGGCTTGAGGGAGTTGTGGTGGTCTCCTCACTGCTTGCAGTATGCACCTGAACGTATTTAATAAGTCTTTCGTATGCTTTCATTGATTTGTTCTCCTTCAATAGATTCTATATGGTAAATTGTAGAGCCGAAGTCTCCAAGAATTCTGATGTTGGGGTGGTAACCCGTGCCAAGGAACTGGTTTTCAAGGCGCAGTCCCTCCATAAGCATGGCTCCCGAAGCTGTGTAGTCCTCCACACCGTCCACAAGATTCACAAGGGAGCCGGCGGTGCGGAAAACAAAACCCCTCGGGTCAAGGGAAAAGGGCAGAATGTGCTTAATAAGCTCTCCGAAGGAGCTGAGATAAATATTCTGCTCCCTTGAGCGGACACGATAAGTTTTCTCCCTCTCAAGACCCTGTATGGGCATGATATCTCCCGCCGGGGCGGCATTGCAGCCCCTTTGGAAATGGGCGCAGATGCTCTCGTCCCCATCCCTCACCTGCCATACCTCCGTACCGGGGCGGCTGCCTGTGGCTCTCGTAAACTCTCCGTACTGAAAAAGACGGCGGTGGGATTTATAATAGGCTATCTGGTGGCAAAGCTCCTGTCTCTCCGCACGGGAGAGGAAGTTCAGATCAAGCTCCAGCCCGAAGCAGCCGAAGGCCGCCACATTGAATCGGGTGGAGAGAGGCGTTGTTCTCAGGGTCTGCTGACTGGGGGCGGATGCGATATGGCTGCCCCATGTAGACTGGGGATAGAGGTAGCTGAGCCCCCCTTGTATATCCAGACGCTCTATGGGATCGGTGTTGTCGCTGGCCCATATCTGGGGAGAGAAGCAGAGCATACCAAGGTCAAAGCGGTTGCCGCCCGACGAACAGCTTTCAAAAAGCACATGGGGTCTGGGGCGGAAAATGCGGCCCAGCACCTCGTAAAGACCCAGAATATAGCGGTGGTGAAACTCTCCCTGATTTTCAAGGCTTGGTGAAAAGGCATCGGATATGTGGCGGTTATAGTCCCATTTCACATACTTAAGCCCTGTGGAATCCATTACCCGACCCACATTTTCCACTATATAGTCCCTTACTTCCCCTCTGGTCAGATCCAGCACAAGCTGGTTGCGTCCCTTGGCAGGGGTTCTGCCGGGAACCTTCACCGCCCAGTCGGGGTGGGCTCTGTAAAGCTCGGAATCCTCGTTCACCATCTCCGGTTCAAACCAGAGTCCGAAGTCCATACCCATGCGGCGTACGGCCCTTGCCACACCCTCAACCCCGTGCGGAAGCTTTTTAAGGTTGGTGTTGTAGTCACCCAGGCCTGCATGATCGTCGTTTCTCCTGCCGAACCAGCCGTCATCCAGTACGAAAAGCTCCACGCCCAGCTTTTTTGCCTTGCGTGCCAGCCTTATGAGCTTTCCGTGGGTGAATCTAAAAAAATGGGCTTCCCAGTTGTTGGCGAGGACCGGCCGTTCAATGTTCTTCCAGCTGCCCCGGACTATATTGCCGTTTACAAAGGCGTGGAAATTGCGGCGCAGGCCGTTGAAGCCCTCTGAGGAAAAGCTCATCACAGCCTCGGGCGCCTCGAAGCTCTCGCCGGGTCGGAGCGTCCAGTCAAAGCAGCTTGGGTTAATGCCCAGCATGACCCTCACGGTGTCCGTCATGGCCTTCTCCACAGCGCCGTAATGGCTGCCGGAATACACAAGGTTGAAGCCCCATACTCTGCCGCGGTCCTCTCCCGCTCCCCTCTCGCTGAGGAGGAAGCCGGGATTGTGGCGGTTGGAGGAAGCTCCCATATTGGAGGAGTTCACATAGGTTCCCGCCTCCACGCTGCGGATATTGTGGTGTGCCTCTCTTATCCAGCCCCCGTCAAAGGTGTGCATCTCAAGGGCTGGGGCGGACATATCCATGCTCATGGACATGAACTTGCGAAGGGAGATGAACTTGTCAGAGCCGTTTGTTATCACGCTGCGCCGGCTTATCACATTGACTCTTGGGAAAACCGTGTAGTAAAGACTCAGCTTTACAGGAAAAAGGCTGTCCTCAAGGTCTATACGCAATGTCTCCACACCCTCACTGTCACTATCGGCATAGGCGGAGGGCAGGCATTCCATGGGCACGCAGCCGGGGATTATCTCATGGCTCTTATAGACGAAATCCGTTACAAAGCTGCCGTCCGGCATCTTTATCTCGCATGGGGTATTGCGGTAATCCCCTTTGCCAAGACCCGACCACTCAAGACAGAGAGTGTCAAGGCAGTAGCTTTGGTCCGTCTCGGAATACATCACCGCGCTGCCGTAGGGCATGGTGCGCTTCACTTCCAGCGGCGCAGGGTCTCCCTCCGGAAGAAGCGCGCCGTAATGAAGATGCTCCGGATGAGCGAATGGGCTGAGCCTGAACCAGTAGGAGCTGCTGTCCGTATCCAGCCGGAAAAGGCCGTCTTTCTCAAATACAGGCATTTTTTCATACCTCCCGGCAAAAATAAAAATGGACGATGGATATATATCATAATCCATCGTCCATTATATTACACAGTTATTAAATTGTCGAGGGCGCGTGCGGCTTTTTTCACAGCCTCAGCGTGTTAAAAAGGAACCGTCGGACATGGTGAAGCCCTCTCCGGTGACAACGGTGCGTGAATCGCTGCTGCCGGCAGCTTCCTTTGCTATGCCAACATCGGTGATATAGTAGTCAACATTTGTTTTCACATAAACCCGGTCAAAAACCTTGTAGAAAAACTCGGCATCCTGACCTATATCGGCGCTTTTGGCCTCTCTCAGGGCCTGTCCGTCAATCTCTGCTGAGAGACAGATGCCTATTTCATCGGCCTGCAGACGGAGATAGCGTCCCAGAGAGGATATGGCGCTGACAGCGTCGGGCATGGCAGTCATGGGCTGGGAATACTGAATGGCCTGTTCGGAGGGCAGGCACACATTGGTAAGCAGCACCTCGTCAAAGCCCATATCCTTCATCTCCTGCATAAGAGCCGCCACATATTCCCTTGTTTCCAGGTTATATGGGTCAAGCCAGCTGCAGTTCTGGTCCGTAAGGACACCGCCGGTGGAGTTCTTAAGACTGATTGGGCTGTTGCGCACGGCCATGGCGCTGTCGCCCAGACAGCTTATCTCTGCCACAAGCCAAAGCCCTGTGTCCTTCAAAGCCCCAAGAGTCTCCTTGAGACTCTCCGTGCCGTTTACGGAGTAGCTGTCCACAAGGGGTATCTTGCTGAAATAGCGGAGCATACCGTCCATGCCCTTGATATTCAGAACAAGGCAGTTATACTTTATGGTGCTGTCCGCAAGAATAGCAGGGTAATAGGCCAGATTCTGTGCTGTCATCTTATCCGCGGAG
This sequence comes from Oscillospiraceae bacterium, assembly GCA_045594965.1. Classification (GTDB taxonomy): domain Bacteria; phylum Bacillota; class Clostridia; order Oscillospirales; family Oscillospiraceae; genus SIG459. The sequence goes on from JAZNZM010000231.1 coordinate 9,921, forward strand.
ACATAGAGGGCCTGAATGGTGTTCAGACGGGAACTGACCATGCTCTCCATATCCGAAAAGTCCGGCAGCTCTATGACAACCTGAGCATTGGTGATAGGCGGAGCCAGAATGTCGCTCTCCTGTTCCTCGGAGGAATCGGGCTTAAGCTCGGTCTCGCCGGAATCCAGAACAAGGCCGTCCTTGTGGTAGATGATATACTTTTGCCGGTCATAAAAAACCCAGATACCTGCCATAAGGGCAAATATTAACAGGAAAAGCACAAGGGTGATTATCCAGCCGTATTTGCGCTTGCCCCGATAAACCCTTCTCGGTCTTGCCATATTATTCTCTTCCTTCTATTTCGTGAATAAGAGCCACTCGGCGGGCATGGCGGCCGCCCTCGAAGGCGGTTTCAAGGAAGGTGTCAACGATCTTCAGAGCCAGACCGCTGCCGGTGACACGGGCGCCCATGCAGAGAACATTGGCGTCGTTATGGAGACGGGTGAACTCTGCGCTGTAGCAGTCGCCGCAAAGGGCGGCGCGGATGCCCTTGACCTTGTTGGCGCACATGGAAACGCCTATGCCTGTGCCGCAGATGAGAATGCCCTTTTCGCACTCACCCTTCGCCACAGCTCTGGCAGCCTTCTCCGCATAGATGGGATAGTCGCAGCTGTCAGTGGTGTAGGTGCCGTAATCGGTGTACTCAAGGCCCTTGGCCTGAAGGTGCTTCATTATTTCCTGCTTAAGCTCAAATCCACCGTGGTCGGAAGCAATAGCAATCATTCATATACCCTCCATCAGATTTTGATAAATTCGCATTTGCGCTTTTTGAAAGTGCTTACATATTCAAATCCGCAGCTTTTGATGATCTCATAGCCCTCACGGATGCATTTTGCCGCATCCCGTGGTCTGTGGGCATCGCTGCCTACGGTGATGATCTCGCCCCCCATTGCCTTGTAGAGCCGGAGTATCTCCGGGTCGGGGAAGGGGCCGCAGCCATCCCGTATTCCAGAACAGTTTATCTCTATTCCCCGTCCATTGTCAATCAAAAGCCGCAAAAGATGTTCAATTTTGTCGCCGTAAAGCTCCAGAGAGAGCTTTTCGTCAAAGCCCTGCTGCCACATATAGCGCCTGCCATAGCCTATATGTGCCATGATGTCGAAATAGTCTATCTCTGCCATTTTGATAAGCTCATCCACATAGTCGCGGAAGGTCCGGCGGCAATGCTCCGGTGAGAGGAACTTCACATTCCACAAATCGCCGTAGTCCTGAAGAATATGCAGAGAGCCCATTACCATATCAAGCTCCGGAGAGGCGGCTATGCGCCGGGCTGTCTCCGTGTCAAAAAGAGGCTCACCAAGCTCAAGACCAAGCCGCAGGTCCAAAGGCAGATGGGGGTGCTCTTCCAGCATGGCTTTGTATTTATTCATAGTATCTTCCACCCGGCTCAGGCAAAGGGGATTGAATTTATATGTGCGCCAGTCGCACATATCACAGTGGTTTGTGAAGCATATCTGCTCCATTCCCATTTTCGCCTCCGCCTCCACCATTTCATACATGGTGGCTTT
>JAZNZM010000232.1:0-3556 GCA_045594965.1 Oscillospiraceae bacterium
GGCCTGAACGGCGTCAAGCAGCTGGGGAACCATGGTCTCCAGCTCGTCCAGAGAGACGATGGTCTTCTCGCCGTTGTCGCGGCGGCAGGTCATGCACTGGTTCTTTTCCATATCCTTGGGGCCGATCTCGATGCGGAGGGGGATACCCTTCATCTCGTACTCGGCGAACTTCCAGCCGGGGCTGTTGTCGCTGAAATCGCCCTTGACGCGCAGACCCATGGCCTTCAGGCGCTGGATAAGCTCCTGTGCCTTTTCGATAACGCCGGGCTTATGCTGGGCGATGGGGAGCACAACCACCTGAATGGGGGCGATGCGGGGAGGCAGAACGAGGCCGTTGTTGTCGCCGTGGGTCATGATGAGGCCGCCGATCATGCGGGTGGAAACGCCCCAGCTGGTCTGGTGGGGATAGTGGAGGGTGTTGTCCTTGCCGGTGTAGGTGATGTCGAAGGCACGGGCGAAGCCGTCGCCGAAATAGTGGCTGGTGCCGCTCTGCAGAGCCTTGCGGTCATGCATCATGCACTCAACGGTGTAGGTTTCCTCGGCGCCGTTGAACTTTTCCTTCTCGGTCTTCTGACCCTTTACAACGGGCATTGCCAGAACGTTCTCGAGGAAGTCGGCATAGATGTTCAGCATGCGCTGGGTCTCTTCTCTGGCCTCCTCGGCGGTGGCGTGCATGGTGTGGCCCTCCTGCCACAAAAATTCGCGGTGGCGGAGGAAGGGACGGGAGGTCTTTTCCCAGCGGAGAACGCTGCACCACTGGTTATACAGCTTGGGCAGATCGCGCCAGGAGTGGATTATATTTGCATAGTGCTCGCAGAAAAGGGTCTCGGAGGTGGGGCGGATGCAGTAGCGCTCCTCCAGCTCCTCGCTGCCGCCGTAGGTGACCCATGCGCACTCGGGGGCGAAGCCCTCAACATGGTCCTTCTCCTTCTGCAGCAGGCTCTCGGGGATGAGCATGGGCATAGCCACGTTCTCGTGTCCGGTCTCCTTGAAGCGTGCGTCAAGTTCCTTCTGAATGTTTTCCCAGATGGCGTAGCCATAGGGACGGTAGATGAACATACCCTTGATGGAGCTGTAGTCAATGAGCTCGGCCTTGCGGCACACATCGGTGAACCACTGAGTGAAGTCCACCTCCATATCGGTTATCTGTTCAACTTTCTTATCTTTTGCCATTTTGTTTTCTCCTTTCGACCGGGGGCCCTTCCCCCCGTCAATTTGCTAACCAATTTATTTTATATATATAAAGAAGGATTGTCAAGACTGGACATCATATAGCGCTGATAATATAATGCTGTCAATAAACAAAACGCACAATGCCCTTTGCACAAAAATCGGAGGTTGAGGACATGAAAATAAGCTTTGCGATGATCTGGGATCTTCTGAATATGCAATACCCGGAGCTTGAAACTCCCATTTATGACAGCCACGAGGTCAGAGGCGTGAAGCTGCTGGGATCGGAGTCGCCCTTGGAGAGCCACAGCCTCTATCTGGGCTCCTGCACGGAGGGCATCAGGATATGCATCGGCGGAAAAAGCGACATTCTGAAAACGGAGATGGGACTTGAGGAGCTTTTCAACGCCATTCAGGATATTTTCAACCGCCTCCGTGACTGGGATATGGATACCCACCTTGCCCTTATTGAAGGCTGCGACATACAGCGCCTTGTGGACATAAGCGAGGCTGCCCTCTGCAACCCGGTGACAGTGATGAATCCGTCCTACAGTCTGGTGGCTATTTCATCCCACGAAAACACGGAGTCGGAGATATTCAACGATGTGCGGCGCAGCGGCTATCTGCCTCCGGAGACTGTGGAGCGTTACAGACTCAGGGGATATATGGATACCCTTACCAAAGCCCACGACGAGGTTGTTTTCCTGTCCTCCGACTCGTGCATAAGCGTTATCTGGCCGCTGAGACTGAATGGGGTGATCGGAGGCTATCTCTCCATGCCCTGTATTCCGAGACCCTATTCCCTTGGTCTTGCGGAGTGCTTTCGCTACCTCGCGGAGGGCATAGCCCTATGCATGGAGCGCCAGCTCCACACCAGCGACATAAACCGCTATATGTATGAATACCTTCTCATAGATATCCTCGACCGCAAGCTTACAAAGGAGGCGGCTCTGGCCGAACGTCTGCGCTATATAGACCTGCCCGCCCGTGGAGAATTTGCCCTTGTTTTGGTGGAGTCGGGGCAGGACTACGCAGCCGTTGGCAGCTATCTCAGCAGGCGTGTGGCAGAGCTTCTGCCCGGAGACCGGGTCTTTCTCTATCAAAATGGGATACTGGTGCTGCTGCGCAGGCAGCGTCTGGACATTGCGCTGCAAAGCCTTGGGCCATTCCTGAAGGATAAGGGCTTTTCCTGCGGCGTCAGCCGGGATTTTCCCCGCCTTCTTGATCTCCCCGAGGCCTGCACTCAGGCGCGCGCTGCTCTGCGCCTTGGCAGGGGCATCTCCCAAAAGAGAACTCTGGAAAAGCTGGGCGTGGACGGGCTTTCCTATGAAAAAACCCTTTACCGCTATGATGACTATGCTGTCTATCACATGGTGGAGGCCTCTGCGGAAAAGGGCATGATCTCCCCGCTGATAAGGGCTCTGGCAGAAAGAGATATAAGAGAAGGCAGCGATAATCTCCGTGTGCTCCGCGCCTTCCTGTTATGTGAGCGCCGTCCCACCCAGACCGCCGCCTTTCTCCATATGCACAGAAACAATGTTATCTACCGCATAGACCGCATAGAGTCCATGCTGGGGATTTCACTGGCTGATAACCGTGTAAGGCAGGAGCTGGAGCTATCTCTTTTGGCCCTTGAACTCATGGAAGCGGAAGCTATTGTGCGAAATGCACAATGAGACCCGTGGACAAACTCATATGAAACTGTATTCCCCTCCAATGATTTCGGAGGGGAATTTTTATATACTCGTGTTACCTGAAATTCCGCTTTGCCACGGAGAATATAGGCGGTCTAATCAACATAGCTTTCTTCTTCCCCGGCTTGGCGGAACTTTTGAATAAGCGCGACCTCCTCTTGCATAAATGAACGAAAACACCTGACTGCCTCGGGGACATGCTGGGTGTTTTTGTGTTGAGGCAGGTACGGAGAAGACTCCGCCATCCATGCGGCGGGAGCAAGCCCCCGCCCTACGAGGGTGCGTTTTTCGTTGTACGGCGCTGGAATGTGGCGCGCCGGGTCGTAATTCCGACATAAATTTCGGGATCAAGCCCTTGAACAGCTTCCCTCCTCGCGGCATAGCCGCTGCGGTCGGAGGCTAAAAACATGCCACCGGCATGTTTTCTTAACGCCCCGACGCCCTAGGGTTTTGGGTTTATTGTGGTGCCGCGTATCCGTAGGGGACGGCGTCCCCGACGTCCCGCCGTCCACCGACGCAGTGCGTGATTGCGGTGCGTACCGCACGGCGGGAGCAAGCCACCGCCCTACGGATTGGATTCGTATTTTCCCTACACTGAAAACGGAGCTGCTGCATATTCGCAGTGCCCCCACATAGCGTCTTAAGAAAACCTTAAACTTTTCCCCTCTTTTTTGTTTATATTTAATGGTGTA
>JAZNZM010000233.1:0-25593 GCA_045594965.1 Oscillospiraceae bacterium
GTTATCCTCGAAGAGGGAGTTTGCCCACGCAGGACCCTTACCATCCTTATTTACAGTATAAGGAGTGGAAGGAGCGGAGCAGCCCCAGATGGAGGAGCATCCGGTTGCATTTGCTATATACATTCTCTCGCCGAAGAGCTGGGTAATAAGCTTTGCATAGGGAGATTCGCCGCAGCCGGGGCAGGCGCCGCTGAACTCCATGAGAGGCTGCTTGAACTGGCTGCCCTTTACGGTATCAGCACCAAAGGGTACGGGAGCGGGTTCAGCATTGGCAAAGAGATTATCATACTTGGCCTGATGTGCAGAAACAACATCATCAGTGGCTTCAACAAGCTTCAGAGCCTTCTTGCGTGCAGGGCAAACCTCGGTGCAGCTTCCGCAGCCGGTGCAGTCCATAGCGGAGATTGCAATGGTAAACTTGTTGCCCTTTGCCCCCTTCATATCAAGAGCATTTTCTACACCTTCAGCATTCTCTGCCTTGATAGCAAAAGGACGGATTACGCCGTGGGGGCAGACGTAAGAGCACCAGTTGCACTGCATGCAGTTCTCAGGAAGCCATACAGGAACATCAGCAGCAATGCCGCGCTTCTCAAAAGCTGCAGTACCGGCAGGAAGTCTGCCGTTTGCAGTCTCCATAAAGGTGGAAACAGGTACATCATCACCGGTAAGAGTGTTGGTGGGAACAAGAATATCGTTGATATATCTGGTGGTGAACTCATCGCGACCAACAAGTGCAGCAGGAGCAGTATTGTCTTCAGCAGTCTTCCAAGACTCGGGAACTTCAACCTTATGAGTCTTTTCAACACCCTGATCAACTGCGGCGCAGTTCATATCAACGATGTTCTGACCTTTGCTGGAATAGGACTTGATAATAGCATCCTTCATATAGCCTACAGCGTCTTCCATGGGAATAATGCCGGAGAGCTTGAAGAAGGCAGCCTGAAGCACGGAGTTAGTGCGGCGTGCTCCAAGACCAACAGCCTTTGCGATGCTGACAGCATCGCAGGTGTAGAACTGTACGTTATTATTGGCTATGTAGCGCTTTACCTTTGCAGGAAGCTTGCTGTCAAGCTCTTCGTCGTTCCAGGTGCAGTTGAGGAGGAAGAATCCGCCGGGCTTAACATCCTGAACCATATCGAATTTGTAAAGGTAGGAAGCGTTGTGGCAGGCAACAAAATCAGCCTGTTTTACATAGTAGGTAGACTTAATGGGAGTATCACCAAAGCGCAGGTGGCTGATGGTAGTACCGCCGGACTTCTTGGAGTCATACTGGAAGTAAGCCTGAACCTTCTTATCGGTATGGTCACCAATGATCTTAACGGAGTTCTTGTTTGCGCCAACAGTGCCGTCTGCGCCAAGTCCCCAGAACTTGCAGGCTTTGGTGCCCTCAGGAGCAACGTCTGCATAATTGCTGACGCTGAGAGAGAGACCAGTAACGTCATCGTTAATTGCAAGAGTGAACTCCTTCTTGGGCTGCTCAGATGCAAGGTTCTCATAAACGGCAATAATGTCACCGGGCTGAGTATCCTTGCTGCCGAGGCCGTAACGACCGCCGCAGATAAAGCAGCTTTCAAACTTGCTGCCGCGGAGTGCTGCGCAAATATCAAGATAGAGAGGCTCTCCGGTACCGCCGGGTTCCTTGGTTCTGTCAAGAACTGCAATGCGCTTAACACTCTCGGGAATGACATCGAGAAGATACTTTGCAGAGAAAGGACGGTAAAGATGAACTTCAATAACACCAACTTTGCCGCCGCGGGCATTAAGATAATCAACGACCTCTTCAACTGCCTCGCAGACAGAACCCATAGCTACGATAACATCGGTTGCATCCTCTGCACCGTAATAATTGAAGGGCTTATAATTGGTTCCAAGCTTTGCATTGACCTTATCCATGTATGCAGCAACGATATCAGCAGTCTCAATATAAGCGCTGTTGCAGGCCTCTCGATGCTGGAAGAAGGTCTCAGGCTGCTCGGCAGAGCCCATGGAGAAAGGATGGTTGGGGTTGAGAGCCTTGGTCTTGAAGGCCTTGACCGCATCCCAGTCAACCATATCGCGGAGATCCTCATAATCCCAGGTTTCAATCTTCTGATACTCGTGGGAAGTGCGGGAACCGTCAAAGAAGTGCAGCATGGGGAGCTTGCCGGCTATGGTTGCAAGATGAGCAACAGCGGCAAGATCCATAACCTGCTGTACAGAGTTGGAGCAGAGCATGGTAAAACCGGTCTGGCGGCATGCCATGACGTCACTGTGATCTCCAAAAATGCTCAGAGCATGAGTTGCAAGTGCGCGGGCTGCAACATGAAAAACAGCGGGAGCCTGTTCACCAGCCAGCTTGTACATATTGGGTATCATAAGAAGAAGACCCTGAGATGCAGTGAAGGTGGTGGTATAGGAACCTGTGGAAATGGAGCCGTGAACAGCGCCGGCTGCACCGGCCTCGGACTGCATTTCAATAATTTTTACTTCTTCACCGAAGAGGTTCTTTCTTTCATTTGAGACCCACTCGTCCATACTCTCAGCCATGGGAGAGGACGGAGTGATGGGATAAATTGCTGCTACTTCGGAGAAAGCATAGGCAACATGAGCAGCTGCAGTGTTGCCGTCCATGGTTTTAATTTTTCTCATTTGCCTCATTCTCCTTTCTTGGAATTCAAAGCATCATGCTGCAGGAAGATATATTCGGGAACACTCTGCTGCTTAATAACCTTGCGTGCGCAGACATACTGACATACGTTGCAGTCCTCGCATATTTCGGGATCGATGCAGGCGTGAGTGGCTTCCTTGTAGATAGCAAGGTTGGGACAGTTGGCCTTGCAATCGCCGCAAAGAGTGCATCCGGTGGTGCAATACTTGGCCTTCTCGTCAGGAGCATCCTCAGAAGAACATGCAACCATCTTAATTCCCTTGTAAGGAACAATTGTGATAAGCTTCTGGGGGCAGGCATATGTACAGTCACGGCATCCGACGCACTTATCAGGATCTACCTTTGCAATGCCGTTTACGATGGAAATGGCATTATAACGGCAGACAGCCACGCATTCTCCATGTCCAAGGCAGCCGGTAGCGCACATGCCCTTTTCTCTAAGCTGGAGCTTTGCACCTTCAGAACATGTCTGAACGCCAAGCTGGTCGAGAATAACTGCACTTCTTCCGTCACCATTGCAGCGAACAAAGGCCACAGTGCTCTTAAGCTTGGTAAGATCATGAAGCTCATCAACAATAATCTTCTTGCGGCACTTTACAGTGCAGGCAACACAGCCAACACACTTGTCATAGTCGATTACTGCGTGGTTATCTACTATAGACACAGCTCCTTCGGGGCAGGCTCTCTCGCACTCGCCACAGGAAATGCAGCCGTAACCGCAAATTCTTCTGACAAGCTCATCATCCTCTTCGGTGGAAGAGCAAGGAATAAAGTTGGTGGCGTCAGCAGGAATCATGCTGATAAGTCCCTGTGGGCACACACCCTCCTTGGCGCAGTCACCGCAGCCATCGCACTTCTCTTTGTCGATAATGACCTTTCCGTCAACAAGCTTCATGGCACCCTTGGTGCAGCTGTTGATACATGAACCAACACCGACACAGCCGTCTTTGCACTCCCCTCTTATGAAGCCCGCTTCAAGAGCTTCGGCGCAGGTCTTGCAATGTGCAAAACGTACCTTACCGGCGGCACTTCCGGCGCAGGCGACAAAGGCGATTTTTTTCTCCTGCTCCAGAGCACGATCCATTCTCATGAATATCCCTCCTATTTCTTTGGAAATTGTATTTCGTGATAATGTTGTTACAAACGTTTATTACAAGTTCCATTACAACAGCAAAAATTATATCACCTATGTTAATTTATTTCAATAAAAATAATTGGTTTTTTGGTTAAATAATATAAAAAAACAAGGCGTGTTCAAAAGAACACGCCTTGAAATAATATATGGATCGCGTATGTAAGAATTATATCTTACTTGCGGCCAACGAGAGCATCGTCAACTTCCTTACCGGCAGCTGCACGATACTTATCGTCGCGAGCCTTGATGGCCTTGGGATTGTAAAGGCACATGAGAACAAGTGCAACAATACCGAAAACGAGAACGAAGGCGAATGCGCCGCCGTGGCCCTTATAGCCCTGAGCACCGAAGAGAAGACCTGCGATGATAGCAGGAGAAGCGGAGCTGATAGCAGAACCGATGGGGCTGGACAGAGCGAATACGCGGCCGAAGTCCTCACGGCGCCAGTACTGAGCAGCCAGAGAAACACCGAAGTTGGAGGAAGCGCCCATGAACATTGCAACGAAGATCATAGCGACCCAGAGAATGATGCCGTCGCCGAGGAGACCCAGAACACCGGCGATAACCATGAGAGCGCAGGAGATGATCATAGCCTTCTTGGTGCCGATTCTGGTATCGATAAGTCCGAGAACGTAAGAGCCGAGGCAGCCGAAGATCATGACGCATGCCATAACAGCACTGTACTTATCTTCGCCGATACCGATGTTAACAATCTGCATGGACTGGCTCATGAGACCGATGGCGCAGGAGAGCAGACCACCGACAGCGATGGTACCAAACCAGAACTCCTTGCACTTGATGGTGTTGATGTAAGTCCAAACGGAAGTCTTCTTGTTCTCGATTTCAGCCATCATGATCTGGTTGGCGATTTCGGGAGTGAGAGACTTGTCATTGTCACGGTATGCACCGCACTGCTCGGGATAATCCTTGACAAAGATCAGACCAATGAGCCAGCCGACAACAGAGACAATGAAGAAGGGCAGGAATGCGTTGAAGATGGGATTGCCAATTCCGAAGGGAATAGCAGGCTGGCCCATAGCTTCAGCCATACCGAGGGGTGCGAAAACGGAGGAAGCGAAGGGTCCGAGAAGACCGTTTGCAATGGGGAATGCCAGAGTAGCAATACCCATGACGGTACCCTTTCTGGTGGGGAACCACTGGCCGACCAGCAGGCCGAGTGCCAGAGTGGAGTACAGAACGGATACGATGTTGATGAGAGCGTAGGCAACATACCATACGGTGCCGGGGAACATAGCCATAACGAGGAAGGCCAGAACCAGAGAGACAATACCGAGGATGGAGCCGAAAGCCTTGATGCTCTTCATCTTGGCGATCAGGCTAACCAGAAGGATCTGGATAACGATGCCAACGATGGCGCAGATGGAATAGATCTTGGAGACGAGCTGAGCGCCGCCATAGAAGTCGGCAAGGATGTTCAGGGGATACTGGGTGAAGACCTGGAAGGTGATGTAGGCGATTGCCTGATACAGGATCAGCATCCAGCCTCTGAAACCGAAGCCAATGGATTTCTTCTGCATGGTGAATTTCTCCTCTCAAAAATGAATGGAAATAGTATTTACAAGCCGCCAAGGCGGTCATGCACAAAAAAACAGCTGCCGAATCTCGTTCGTGGTAGTCATGGGCACACTTGGCAAAACAGAAATAATTTGCAAAAAACGGTCAATTTATTAAATACATCGCCAATATAACATCTGCATAACAAAAAAACAAGCCCCTATTTAACAGATTATTAACAAACTATCCCACTTTCGCTGCAAGATAACACGTCAATAAAACTATTTATCCCAGAGTTCTCCCGACTGAAGTCCCCACATTTCAAAGACATCATTATAGAACTTGGGTCTCTGGAAATCTTCCTTCATGTAGAACTGGTAGCTATTAACAGTAAAATGACGCTTATCGAGATGCGCAAGCCCCGCGAAAAACTCCTCAGTCTTCTGTACAGGCACAGTAAATATGATGTCATTCTCATCAGTAAGGGCGCGCTCATACTCGCCGGGATCAGGGAGCGTAATGCGATACTTTCCCTCGTAATAGGGAGGAATAACGGAATAAACGCAGGAATCCAAAGGGGTAAAACTGCTGTCCAACATCGATGCAGTCTGACTCATCAAGCCCATAAGCATAAACCTGAGCTGACTGTTGCTGCAATAAATAAGCATGACATCGGGTTCAAAATCGGCCTTATCCAAAGGCGCGATCAAGGTGCCTGCGTATTTCCCGTAAGGCAGTTTGGGGAATGCCTCAACAAAATCATCGGATTTTTCTTTATCGGGAATACCCATATAGCTTGAAATCAGATCAAAGTCAGGATTTCCTCTCTTGAACTCTACCATACCATAAGTCACAAGAGGATTCCAGCACCAATGATCCTCCTTACGCATATATACCACTTTTCCCTGTCTTCTGGCAAGCGCAAAAGCCTGGCAAAGAGCAATATGCTTAGCTTTGTCTTTATATGGACGAAAAGCATTTTCGGGCACTACGGCTTCGTCATCTATAAACTTTACCGCAACTGCAGGATAGCGAAGCTTTACCATGCGATCCAGTATTGCCTGATGTTCACGATTGATATGAAGCATTAAAGATCCTCCCCGGGATTCAGATACTGACTCTTTCAACATAAGCTTTGAAAAGATCCAATGAACGATTGTCGTTGTTCTTATTCCAGATTATAGCCCCTTCTTCGCATCCGAGCTCAGGTAGCTCGAGAAAAGAGAACTCAGAATACCTGGTAAATATATGCTCTTGATTAACAATAGCCACTCCTCTATGAGCTTCCATCCAAAGAAGACCGGTATTCATGTCTGGGGCAAAAATAAGCTTAGGCTCAAAACCGCTCTCATAACACCAGCGCTCTACCCTGCGGCTGTGCCCCGGTATTACATTATCGGGGAAAGTGATAAAAGTCTCGTTTCTGAAATCTTTAAGGGAGACATCAAAAGGGGACTTTGAACTCATGGGGTGGTTTTTCGGAACAAGAATGCCCAAGCCAATTCTCGTTACTACACACCCTTCAAATTCCTTAAAGCCGGAATAATCAAGCCAGCGGGCATAAACGAAATCCGCCTGCATATTCTCCAAGGCTCTCTTAACATCACCTGTATGGGAAGACTGAAGAATTATTCTGATGTTAGGGTATTTTTTTTCAAAGCCCTCAACGATTGGAACAAGCGTTCCCGAATATACATGTCCGGAATGAACATGTATTCTGATTTCCCCAACAAACCCGCTCTGAGTAGAACGAATAGTTTCAAGCAAGTTTGAATAATCTGAGGAAATCTTTTCAATCTTAGTATAAAAGATGTGCCCCGCCTCGGTAAGAGTGACGGCACGGGCCGCCCTGGTAAACAGTTTTACTCCAAGCTCTGCTTCAAGAGCAATTACCTGCCTGCTCACAACAGGCTGGCTCTTATACAAAAGCTTTGCAGCGCGGGAAAAACTTTGTGTCTGCGCCACAGCCATAAAGCAGGAAATCTGTAATGAATCCATATCATTATCCTCCTATAACTGCAAAACGCAATATCCCATAATTGTTTCCATGTTAACACTCAAACAAATCATTTTCAACGGCAAATCGCTTCTTTTCTATGCAGTATATGCATAATCATATAACTCTGTTTGCATGACTGCTTTATGTATTTCTGGTATAATATTTTCAGTACGCAATTAATAATTGTGCAATTTTAACAACTAATAATAAATATATTGTATAATACCATTATGTTAACGCACTGTCAATCAAACAGAAATATATCCTATATGCTATATAAAAAGGAGATAAATTATGGAAAATTACACTTTCAGAGGTCTTTTTCTTGAAGATTTTGAGATCGGCAAGGAATATGTAAGCCCGGGCAGAACAATTACAGAAGCCGATGTTGTGAACTTTGCCGGACTTTCCGGTGACTTCAATCCAATGCATACAGATGAAGAGTTTGCAAAACAAGGAATGTTCAAAACCCGTATAGCTCACGGTGCTCTTGGTTTTGCAATTTCTACCGGGCTCAGCAATCAGATGGGTATATACGAGGGCACCACAATGGCTTTTATGGAATGTACGGTTAAATACTGTGCACCTCTCCGCATCGGAGATACGGTCAGAGTTTGCGTTACTCCCACCGAAACCCGTCACAGTTCCAAACCAGGTCGCGGCATTCTTAAGCAGTTCCTGCGACTTGTCAACCAGGACGGATTGACAGTCATGGAATCTGACCAGACTCTCATGATGAAAAGCAGAAAGTGAATACTATTGGGCAGCGTTACAAGGCTTTATCTGAGCATAGAGCAGGCAATGCTGCCCAATTTCTTCACTGCCTCAATAGCTTCATCCCCATAAGGAACAGCTACACAGTTAAATCGGAAGCAATCATTCATTTCCTCCTTTGCATTGAACAGATGACTTGGAGATATGGTTACGCCGATTTTCTTTGCATTTTCACACAACTCGTTAGCAGATATCCTTCCGGGTAAGCGCACCCAAAGATATGGTCCACCCCTAAGCTCATTCACCCATGTTCCGGTTGGGAAGTTCTCAAGAATCGCTTCTCTATAGCTCTTGACGCATCCAAACAGCCACTTTCTGAAAAACCTGAGATCTCTGTATGCTAAACCACTCACAAGATAATCCGACATTGCCATCTGTAGGAACGGGTGTGCATATGAAGTGGAAATATGCTTATAAAAGGCGAATTCGCCCTTCAGCCTTCCTGCAGATACGTAAGCCATCCTCGATGTGGGAGTAAGACATTTTCCGAATCCGGAAACATAAATAACATTATCATTATCAAAACTTTTCAAAGGTCTCGGACGGGTCTCTCCAAAATAAAGATCTCCAAGGATATCATCTTCGATAATAGCGACGGAATGCTCTCTGCATAAGCGGACAAGCTGCTCTTTTTTTTCATCAGACAATCCTGCCCCTGTAGGATTGGAAATACAGGAGGAAAGAATGATACAGGCCGGCTTTATCCCCTGATGTAAATAAGCCTCAAATGCGTCTACATCAAGACCACTGTCATGTCTCACCGGAACAGAAAGCACTTCCCGCTCAAGATATTTGGCAATAAAATAAAATCCAACATGGCCAGGTGCTTCTATAGCCACAAGGTCTCCTCTTTCACTGCATGCGCGAACGGCAAGCATAATCCCCTCGGTAACACTTCGCACAATGGAGATATCCTCTATACTGTTTTTGCATGCACAGGGTCTCATCCATTTCAAGACCGCTTTTTTCAGACTAAGTTCGTCATGAAGCTTTACCTGTGGGTTATATCCTCCCCTGAGCTTCTGTACATAATCAGCAAGGCAGCTATTGAAGTTCATCTCAGGATAAACAGATGAGGTTGCAGAGGTGGAGCCGAAGGAAAAACAAATGTCATTATTGGCATTGAATGCTATTTCACTGTAGCCGGAAAAAAAGTCATCCACCATACTGTAGTGTTCGCTTTTATTCAATCCAACATGCAGCTGAAGATCAAGCTCACTTTTCAAAGTGTCGATGGAGCTTGTAACATAATATCCGGACTGAGGTCTGCTTTCAACAAGCTGCAAAGATACCAGACTGTTATAAGCATCGGTAACAGGAGTTATGCTCACACCGTATTTTTTTGCCATACTTCTTATTGACGGCATCTTTTCACCCGGGCCAATTATCCCAAGACGAATCATCTCAACGATCTCATCTTTTATCTGATTTGTTTTACTCATGCGCTCCCCTCCCCTCAAGCATCACTTTTTATTACAGAATAACAAACTGTAACCCAAAAGGCAACAGTTTGTTTTGCCTGGAGTAATAAGTGTATATTTAATATTTGTCTTGAATGTGATAATATTGACATGTAGAATGCAGTCCTTGTGACTGTCAGAAAATAATATGAATAATCTATGAGGTGAACCAAATGGCTAAGCTTTTCCCAATACCTGTAATGCCCCCCAGAATGCCTGCTCCTACTGTCAAAAGAGATTATCCCATTTCTCCCAGAGAGAATTTCCTGCGTGCTCTTCGCCACGAAAAACCCCTCTGGATGCCCAACACCTCCTTCGGTATGCAGTTTGTAGTTCCCCCCGCTTATAAAGACGCACCCGACTTCACCATCAAAGGCGACAGCTATGACTGGTTCGGAACTCTCTACAAGTATGAAGAAGCTCAGGGCGGTCCCACCCCTATGGGTAATGTATTTGAAGAGATCGGCGAATGGAAGGAAAAATTTATCTTCCCCGATATGGATAAGGTTGATTGGACCCTCGGTCTTGACAAGTATGTTAAAGATCCCAATAAGGTTCAGATGGCTCATCTGGGAAACGGCACCTTTGAGCGTCTTCACATGTCCGAGGGCTTCGAAAACGCTCTTTGTGATGTATTGCTTGAGCCTGATGACTGCCGTGATTTCTTTACAGCCATAGATAACTATAAAATCGAAGCTGTCAAGCACATCTTCAAGCACTACAAGCCCGACATGTTCGGCCATTATGACGACTGGTCCAATGCCCGCGCCCCCTTCTTTTCCGAAGACACCTTCAAGGACACCCTTCTGGACTCTGCCGTTGCCCTTTCTGATGCCGTCCTCTCTCTTGGCTGCCATTATATGATTCACTGCTGCGGCTTTATGGAGGCATGGCTGCCCTACATAGTCAACGATCTCAGAGGCGATCTCCTCGAGATCCAGTCCATAAATGATATACGCATGATACTCGACAAATACGGCAGTAAGACCGCTCCCATCTTCCCCCCCGATCCTTATATCATGTATAACCCTGATACCACCGTTGAAGAAGCAAGGGCATACGCAAGAAGTATTGTTGATAATTATGGCGCTCACACCTGCGAAGGTAGCGGCGCTGTTTGCAAGCTCATTGGCTCCCGCCCCGACATCTACTATGCCTTTGAGGATGAGCTTTATAACTACAGCCTTGAAAAGTACAAAAATCTTTAATTTGCATCAGCTCTGTGATTTAGGAGGAACATATGTATCAGTTTAAGCCAGCAAGCGAACGTATTCTCAGAATGAGAAATCGTATTCGTGACCGCGTTCTCAAATACGACAGTGAGCGCCTTCGTATCCTTACCGAGAGCACCAAAAAAAATGAATATGTTATTCCCGCGATTCGCCGTCCAATGTTTTTTAAGGATCTCTGCGAGCAGATGACCGTCCTTGTTGATGACGATGAGATAATCGTCGGTAACAAGGGTCCCGAGCTTTTCAGCAGCGCTTCCTATCCCGAGTGGAGCGGCACCGACTGGGTCGTTGATGCTGTTGACGCCGGAATCTGGACTATGCGTGAAGACGGTCTCTATCACAATCCCGAGGAAGAGGACATCCCCTATTGCATAGACCCCAAAGATTATGAGTATATGAAGTCCGTGAGAGAATACTGGCTCAACAGAAAGATCGGAACCATGGCAGATGCCTGGCAGCCGGAATGTTTTGAAGAACTCCGTGACCTCAACATCAGCAATTATAAACACGGAGGACAAAGCCTAATCGGTCTCCCTGCAGGACATCTTATCGCTGGTTATAACAAAATAATAACCACCGGTTATGCAGCTCTGCGTAAGCAGGCTCAGGACTGGATTGATGAGCACAAATACAGAGCCATGGGTGAAGATATGAATAAATATATCTTCTACAAGGCAGCTGTAATTACCTGCGACGGCGCAATGACTCTTGTCCGCCGCTACGGAGAAAAATGCCTTGAAAAAGCTGCCGGGACCAAAGATGAAAAGCGCAGGGCTGAACTGGAAAAAATGGCGGAAGGTCTTCTCTGGCTCTCTGAGAATCCCGCACGCAACTTCCGTGAAGCAGTTCAGGGCATCATGATGTATCAGGTCATGATTCAGATCTACGACCGCACTCCAAGCCCCTCTATTGGACGCTTCGATCAGTATGTGTGGCCTTTCCTTAAGAAGGATCTTGAGGAAGGAACCATAACCATGGATGAGGCTCAGGAAATCGTTGATGCGTTCTTCCTGAAGCTTAACTGCTTCTATTCCGGAGCACCCATAGTGATCAAGGATACCATAGGCGTTGGCAACACCTACCAGAATGTTACCATAGGCGGTGTTGATCCCGATACCGGCAAGGATGCCAGCAATCCTGTTTCCTACATGGTGTTTGAAACTATAGGAAGACTGAAGCTTCATGATCCCACTGTGGTTTTCAGAACCAATAAGGATACCCCCAATGAGCTTTGGGATCTTGCAATAACCACCTCCCGTCTTGTTGGCGGCCTGCCTCTTTATTATAACGATGACATCGTTATTCCCTGCATGATTAATGAAATGGGCTATGAGCTTCGCGATGCCCGTGACTACGGGTGCATAGGATGCCAGGAGATTGTGGGCTGCGGAAATGACTATCCCGCTCCCAACGGACTGCATCCGCCTCATGCGGCTATCTGGTGGGGAACAGTTCTTGACATGGCCCTCAATGACGGCAGAAACCCCCTCAACGGAGTTCAGTCCAGTCTCCATACAGGCTATCTTTATGAAATGAATTCCATTGAACAGGTTCGTGAAGCTGTAAGAAAAATGGGCGAACATGTTATGAATATGTACATAACCACCCAGAACTATGCTGAAAATCTTGCGCAGTTTTTCGCACCCGAAAGCGTACTTTCCCTTTCTATCGAAGGTTGTATGGAACAGGGCAAGGACTGCACCGCCGGAGGCGCCAAGTACAATTCCTTTGGCGGCACCGCCACCGGCCTTGCCACCGTTGCAGACTCCCTCACCACCATAAAGTACATGTGCTTTGACAAAAAGCTCTGCACCACCCGTGAACTCTATGATGCCATAATGGCCAACTGGGAGGGATACGAGATGCTTCGTCAGCAGATTCTCGACCTCGTCCCCCACTTTGGCAACAACGATCCCTATGCCGACATAGAGATGAAATGGTGCTGCGATGTCTACTACGAAATTTGCGCCAAAATGCATACCAGCCGCTGCAAGATATACAAAGCTGGTCTTTACGGAGCATCTGACCACATCAACCAGGGCCGTCTCACCTGGGGAACTCCCGACGGACGCAAGTATCCTGATCCCATAGCTGACGCTGCCTCCCCTGCACAGAGCCGCGACAAGAATGGTCCTCTCGCTGTACTTCAGTCCTCCTGCTGCTATGACCAGACCAAATTCCTTGGCGGCATTGCAGTTAACCTGAGAATGCACCCCTCCGTACTCAGTAATGACAGCGGTATAGAAAAGCTGAGAGAGGTTACAAAGGCATATTTCGCAAACGGCGGTATGGAAATTCAGTATAATGTTGTGGATACAGAAACCCTCCGTGCGGCACAGGCTCATCCGGAAGAGTACAGAGATCTCATCGTCCGCATCGCCGGTTATTCCGCCTATTTTGTTGAGCTGGGTACTGATCTTCAGAATGATATCATAGCCCGTAATGAATGCAGAATCTGATTTAGGAGATAAATACTATGGTTGAATGGAAAGAAATAACTCCCCGAGTTGCGAAAATGCGTGAGCGTTATCGCAGCACCACTCCCAGACTTTGCCTTGCCCGCTTTAAGCTTATGACTGATTTCTATATGAACAATCAGCAGCTTACCGGTATTCTCAAGCGTGCAAAGAATCTTAGAAACTTCTTCGAAAACCTTCCCGTTCTTGTTAACGAGGATGAACTAATTGTCGGTGAACAGGGTACTTCTTATCGCGCCAGCGCTTTATACCCCGAGATAAACTTCCATTGGCTTGTTGAAGAACTGGAAACCGGTGACCCCGCCAAACGTGAATCCGATCCGTATATTGTCGCTCCCGAAGACAAGGAATACATTCTCTCTGTCAAGGATTTCTGGCTTCAGAACAATATGTCTTCCATCTTTGACGAATATATTCCCCGTGGTTATCGCGATGTTGCAGGAAACGGTGTTCTGATGTACTACCTCCAGCGCAATGCAAACACACCTGTCGGACACTTCTCCGTTGACTATGGCAAAGCCTGCACCATTGGATTCAAAGCCATCCAGATGGAAGCCGAAGAAAAAATGCGTGAGCTTGAGCTCAGCGGAATAATGGGCAAGGATAACAGAAGATATAATTTCTACCGCGCCGTTTCTATTGTTACCGAAGGCATTATTATCTGGACCAAGCGATATGCAAAGGAGTGCGAGCGCCTCGCTATGACAGAGCAGCGTGAGGAGCGCAAGGCTGAACTTCTTGATATGGCAGAGCGCCTGAACTGGATCATGGAAAATCCCTGCCGCAGCTTCCACGATGCTCTTCAGTGTGTATATCTCTATCATCTTGCCATGTGCCTTGATGCACAGCAGCACGGAATAAGCTTTGGCCGTGTTGACCAGTATCTCGGCAAATATTACGAAGCCGATATTGCTGCAGGTCGTCTTACTCCCGAAAAGGCGCAGGAGCTTATGGACCTCTTCTTCCTCAAGGTCGCCGAGCCCAACAAGATGATCCGTTACGACCCTGCCACCATAGCAAACCCCGGCTATACCAGCGGTTTCCTTATGACCCTCGGCGGTGTGGACAGACAGGGCAATGATGCTACAAATCCTGTCAGCTACATGATGCTCCAATCCGCATCCCGTCTGCTTCTCCACACTCCTCCCCTCGCTCTTCGTATTCACAAGAATACACCTGAGGCTCTCTGGGAAATGGCACTCGAAACCACCAAGCGCGCAGGCGGTGTACCCACCTTCGAAAGCGATGATGTTATCATTCCAGCCCTTATGAAGCGCGGCCTCCCCATTGAAAGCGCACGAAACTATTGTCTTATCGGCTGTGTTGAGCCTGCTGTCGGCGGTGAGGAATGGGCTCAGCCCGGCGGCAGCGGCTGTGAGTCCTATGTAAACCTTGCAAACTGCGTTATGCAGGCCATAAATAACGGAACAAATCCCATGCCCGGAAGAGATGGCAAGATTAAGGAAGGCACCGGACTTCCCACCGGATATCTCTATGATATGGATAGCATGGATCAGGTTCTTGATGCCTTCAAAAAGCAGCTTGAATACTTTATCCGCTGGCATGTAGCCTGCGAATGCATCTGGGAATCTCTTGCGGAATTCCATGTTCCCCTGCCTCTGGCATCCTGCTGCTTTGAGGGCTGCATGGAAAAGGGACTTGATGTTATGTGGGGCGGAGCAAAGTTCAACTCCACCGGCAACTCTGCCATTGGTCTTGGCAATGCCGCCGACTCTCTGAATATCATTCGCTACATGTGCTTTGATAAGAAGCTCTGCACCACCCGTGAGCTCTACGATGCAATCATGGCAAACTGGGAAGGGTATGAAGAGCTCCACCAGATTGTTCTCAATGAAGTTCCCCACTATGGAAACGGCGATGCTGAAGCTGACCAGTATGTAAACTTTGTTGCCCACACCTACAGTAACGCAGTCAACACTGCCCGCGGTCCCCGCGGTCGTTGGAGCGCAGGCATGTATCCAGTAACCCATAACACAATCATGGGTAAGGCAACATGGGCCACTCCCGACGGCAGAAAAGCAAGAATGCCTCTCTCTGACGGTATTTCTGCCGTTCAGGGCATGGACAAGAGCGGTCCGCTCGCAAGCCTCAACTCTGTTCTTAATTTTGACCAGAGCGAATTTGGCAACGGTACGCTTCTTAATATGAAGTTCCACCCCACCTCCCTGAAGGGTGAGCAGGGCAACCAGAAGCTGAAAGCAGTTATGCAGACATACTTTGCACGCGGCGGCATGGAGATGCAGCTAAACATCATCGATGCAGATACCCTTCGCAAGGCACAGAAAAATCCCGAAGACTATAAGGATCTCGTGGTGCGTGTCGCAGGCTTCTCTGCTTACTTCGTAGAGGTTTTCAAGGATTGTCAGGAAGACCTTATCAGACGAACTGAAATGGGCCTCTAAGACACGAAAGGAGAACAACAATGTCTCAGGAACTTACAGGAATGGTATATGATATCCAGGGCTTTTCCGTACAGGATGGCCCCGGAATCAGAACCACTGTTTTTCTCAAGGGCTGTCCCCTTCGCTGTCCCTGGTGCCACAGTCCCGAATCTCAGTCCTTCCAGCCTCAGCTCAGCTGGATATCCATGCGCTGCATAGGAACAGAGGTCTGCGAGGAACGGTGCATTAAGGCTTGCCCCAAGTCCGCCGTGGAATACGGTGCAAAGGGCAAAAATTCAGCTACTCAGGAAGAAATACAGCTTGTACATATCAACCGCGAGCTATGCGACAACTGTGGAGAATGCGCCAAGGTATGTCACCCCCATGCCCTATATATCTGCGGTCAGAGATACACTGTTGAGGAAATCATGAAAAAGGTTAGAGCCGATAAATCATTTTTCGAGTTTTCCGGCGGCGGTGTCACTATCTCCGGCGGCGAAGCTATGAGCCAGCCGCAGTTTACCCTTGCCCTTTTGAAGCAGCTCAAGGAGGAAGGCTTCCACACCGCTCTTGACACAACCGGCTTTACCGCATGGGAAACCATTGAGAAAACACTCCCCTACACTGATCTATATCTCTATGATCTGAAAAATATGGACAGCAAAGCTCACGAGACCGTTACCGGTGTTCCTAATGAACCGATACTCGAGAACGCCAGACGCCTTGCCGCTGCCGGTGCAAAATTCCAGATCCGCATACCGGTTATTCCCCGTTTCAATGATACTGACGAGAATATTAAAGCTACAGCAGAGTTCTGTGCATCTCTCGGTAATGACGCTGTCACTGTAGTTCAGCTCCTTCCCTACCATAATCTCGGAGTTTCAAAGCACCTGAGAATCAGTGATGAAGCCGTTATGGAGGCAGTTCCTCCCTCAGATGAGAAGATGCAGCATTTCAAGGATATTGTCCTTGGCTATGGCCTTAATGCCATGATTCATTGATTTAAAATACTTAAGGAGAACATATGATGAATCCATATGTAGGTAAAATTCTTTTTGTAAATCTGTCCTCCGGTGAGTCTGAAATACGTCCTCTTTGTGAAGAAACAGTGCGCGCATTCCCGGGCGGTGCAGCCCTTGGCGCAAAGATACTTTATGAAGAGATGCCTGCCCACACTCCTGTCTTTGACGAAAACAGTATGATCGGTTTTGTATGTGGCGCACTTAACGGTTCCGGAGCTATCATGTCATGCCGCTATACTGTAGTAAGCAAATCCCCCGTAACCGACGGATGGAACGATGCCAACTCCGGTGGCACATTCGGTCCTAAGCTGCGAGAGGCTGGATTTGACGCTGTTTTTGTTAAAGGCAAGTCTGAGAAACCTGTATATATCCTCATAGATGATGGAAGGGTTGAAATTCGTTCTGCAGAGGCTTACTGGGGTAAAACCACCACGGTACAGTTTGAAAAAGCTGTAGCCGAGGAACTGGGACGCAAGATTACAGCCGCTTCTATCAGCATAGGCGGTGAAAAGATGCACCGCATGGCCGCCGTTATGAATGACGGACACAGAGCCGCAGGCCGCGGTGGAAGCGGCGCTGTTATGGGTTCCAAAAATCTTAAAGCCGTTGTTGTGTGCGGAACAGGAAAAGTCGCCGCTGCTGATAAGGCTGCTGTTATGGCTATCAATAAAGAAGCCGTTGATTGGCAGATGAACGGCCCTGTAAAGCCCGTTGGCGATATGTTCAGAAATCAGGGCACGAACGGCGCTTATGAGTCCTCCATATACACAGGCGATATCGGCATCAAAAACTGGAGCGGAAGTCACTTTGACTGCAATGAGGCTGTTACCAAAGAACCCAGCGCACAGGAAATGGACAAACGCTTCAAAACAAGAAAATACGCCTGCCATATGTGTTCTGTGGGCTGCGGTGCCATATATGATCTCACTCGTGAAGGCTATGATGATGCACACGCCGGACGACCTGAATATGAAACCGCCGGTGAGTTTGGCTCTCTGCTGCTCAACAGCGATGCAATGTCCATCAACATCTGCAATACACTGTGCAATGAATACGGCTATGACACCATTTCTGTTGGCGGTACTGTTGCATGGGCTATGGAATGCTATAACAAGGGAATTCTCAGTAAGAATGAGTTAGATGGAATTGAGCTTGACTGGGGCAATTCAGATGCCATTGTAAAAATCACCGAGAAAATCTGTAAAAGCGAAGGCGTAGGCAAGATTCTGGCTGAAGGCTCCGCACATGCCGCAAAGACTTTTGGCAAAGGCGAAGAGTGCCTTGTTGTTGCAGGCGGTATAGAGATACCCCAGCATGACGCAAGATACGGTCCCTCCCTTGCCAGAACTTATAAGTTTGACCCCACTCCCGGCCGTCATGTCAAGGGCGGCTGTGGCGGAACTGTTGGCGCAAGGCCTGATGAGTTCAAGCATAACCCTTCCGCTCTTCTGGCAGAGGATGTTCAGGGCACCATTGATACAGAGATGCGAAGCGCTTGCGGTTATTGCATTTTTACCGACTGGGCTTATCGCCCCGGAATGCTTCTTGATTATCTTAATGCCGCCAGCGGCTTTAATTTCGACCAGGAAGAGTTTAATCGTACAGGTCTTCGCAGCTTCATGATTCGTCATGCTTTCAATCTTCGTGAAGGTTTCCGCCGCGAAGATACAACTCTTTCCGACCGTATGATTGGTGTGCCTCCTCTTAAGGAGGGTCCTCTGGCTGGCATTGTAGTCAAGGTTGAAGAAATGGGCGACAATTTCTTCGCTGCGATCGGTTGCGATATGCACGGTGTTCCAAGCAAGGAAACCCTCTTAAAGCTTGGCAGTATGGAAAATGTCATCGCCGACCTTTATGGCAACTGATATGCGTATACATATTAAAACAATATGCCCTGAGATCGTTGGTGATTTTCAATCCGGCTGGTATGAGATAAATGATGGAGTTTCTCCCGTAGAGGCACTCAAATCAGCTCTCATTGATTCAAAATCAAAGATTATAGACGACGAAGTGCTGTCCAAACTGGTTTATATGAAGAACGGCAAGCATATATCTCCCAACCACATTCTTTCCGATGGAGATATGCTCATGGCCCTCCGTCCTGTTTACGGCGGATAAAAAATAATCGGGAACAATTTGTTCCCGATTATTTTTTTATATTATACATAAGTAATGAAATGACAAACTGTGTTGCTTATTTGCTGAAGCACTTATAGAAAACTTCTTCGCATTCCTGAACAGTAGTCTTAACAGGATTAGTTGCTCCAACGCCATCTTCCAGTGCAGTGATAGCCATGGCAGGAACCTTTTCCTTCTCAACGCCAACTTCATCAAGATACTTGGGTATGCCCATGTCTCTGCAGAATTTATCAACTGCCTCAATACCTGCATTGGCAGCTTCTTCTACACTGAGACCGCGAATATCAATGCCAAAAGCCTCGGCTATATCAGCATAGCGCTCAGGGCATGCCTTCATATTAAAGCGCATTACCTCAGGAAGGAGCATGGCATTGGCGACACCATGAGCCATTCCGAAATAGGCGCTGAGCTGATGAGCCATCTGATGGCAAAGACCAAGATTGTTGATATTGAAGGAAGCGCCTGCCATCATAGCGGCAAGCAGCATATTCTCTCTTGCCTCAATGTTTCCACCGTCAGCATATGCGATAGGAAGATTCTTTCTGATCATCTTGATGCCGTAAAGAGCCTCGGCATTTGCTATGGGGAAATCATCCACGGATACATAGGACTCAATGCAGTGAGTAAGGGCATCAATACCGGTTGCTGCAGTGATGCTGGGATTAAGTCCAACAGTAATCAGAGGGTCGAGAATTGCTGTGGTGGGAACAAGGTAGGGGCTGAGAACGCCGAACTTGATATGGCGCTTGAGACCGGTGATAACGCCAACATTGGTAACCTCGGAGCCGGTGCCGGCAGTAGTGGGAATGGCAATGAAGGGCAGAAGCTTGTTCTCAATGCGCATAATACCGCCGGTATTAACATTATAGTCCTCAACTTCACCGCCATGTGTATAAACAACATTTGCGGCCTTTGCACAATCCATGGGGCTGCCGCCGCCGATACAGGCAAGAACATCGGGTTCAAATGCCTTCATCTCAGTCACGCCATCCATTACCATAGCATCTGTGGGGTTGGGTCCGATACGGTTAAAAAGCATGACCTCAAGACCCATAGCCTTCATATTATCAATAGCCTGAGTTACAAGAGGCAGAGTGGAAACAAAACCGTCAGAAAATACGGCTACTCTTTTACCGCCAAGAGCCTTGACCTCTTCGCCCATTGCAGCAAGAGCACCTTCGCCTACAACAACTTTACCGGGCCAACCGGCATAGGACTTAATCACTTCATTTTCCTCCTATTTGTCAAGATGTGCGCTCCGAAAATACTTCGGATTTATATATATTTTATTCTTTCATTTCCTAATGGTCAATACACTTATTAAAAGAATTGTTATTATTTTGATAATTTTTTTCATATTATTCTATTAATCCAACGCAGCATTACCACTATATGTAATTTCATTTCTCTTATTAAAGTCTCGGTTGAAAACGCGATGCGGTTGTGGTATATTAAAGGATGCGAAATTAGACGATTAATTTGTTATTTTGTCGAAACTGCATTTCAGACATCCTAAGTGTTCTGTCATATTTACGCGAAAGGGCCATGACAAATATGAAAACTAACAGCTTTGGCGGCTATCATTCCATCAACAGCTATGTGAAGGCCAAGCTTAAATCAATGGACAGTATGGAAAGCAGCTTTTCTTCTTTGTTCACAATCATGTTTTCAGAAAGCGAAAACATAATGTATGAGAAAAGCAGTTCATATAAAATCGAGAAAACAAGTTATGGCGAAAGCCGTCAGCGTATTTTTAAGCGTGCTTTTTACCTGAAGAAAATGCTTGAAGATCTGCCCCACAATTCTGTTGTTGGCCTGTATATGCAAAACAGTCTAGAGTGGATAGAGCTTTTTTGGGCCATTCTTTGCTGCGGTTTCTGTCCCCTCCTGATGAATACAAGGCTGAATACGGATTGTCTCGAAGACAGCCTGAAGTATAGCGGCGCTGCTGCCGTAATTTCTGACAGCCTTGGTTTTTCTGTTCGTACTGTCAGCAGTTCTGAAATTATCAGCGAAAACCTTCTTTCTCCTGAGCATTTCGGAGAAAACATACTTGTCATGAGCTCCGGTACTTCCTCAAATCTCAAAATATGTTCCTATACAGCTGATGAATTCAGACATCTTATTCGTGACAGTTTCGGGATCATAAAGGAATGCTCAACTGTAAAGAAACACTATGAGGGTCAGCTCAAGCTCCTCACCTTTCTCCCCTTTTATCATGTATTCGGTCTAATTGCCGTATATATCTGGTTTGCTTTCTTTGCAAGAACATTCGTTCATTTGCCTGATATGTCTCCCCATACTATTCTTGGTACTATTCGCCGTCATAAGGTTACCCACATATTTGCAGTCCCGCTTTTTTGGGAAAAGGTTTATAACGAAGCTATTCGCACAATAAAAAACCGGGGTGAAAGCACCCTTGCGCGTTTTGAAAAAGGTATGCGTCTTGCAGACATGCTTGGAGATATTCCTCTTCTTGGCACCATATTTTCCAGATTCGCTTTTCGTGAAGTAAGAGAAAATCTTTTTGGAGACAGCATTTCCTTTATGATCAGCGGCGGCAGCAATATAAACAGGGATGTACTGCGTTTTTTTAATAATATCGGTTATCCTCTTGTCAATGGCTACGGTATGACAGAAATCGGCATCACTTCTGTCGAACTAAGCTCTCGCCGTTCAATCCGAACAGCTGCTTTTGTTGGCAAGCCTCTTTCTTCCGTTGAATACCTTATTGATAATAGAGGTGAACTTCTTGTTCGCGGCAGCAGTCTTGCATTGAGGATTAATGAAGGCGGAACAAGCAATGAGCGCAGCGAAGACTGGTTCCGTACCGGAGATCTGGCTGAGTGCATAAAGGGACACTACCGAATTCTTGGCCGTATGGATGATCTCATTATTGACGCATCCGGTGAAAACCTTAATCCTAATCTCATTGAATCAAAATTGATGACCGCCGAGGCGGACAAACTATGCCTCATAAAAGATTCCGAGGGGAATGCGGTGCTTTTGGTTTCTATGGGCCGACATGTCTCTGAAGACAAATTGAAAAAAACGACTTTGTCATTGAAAAATCGCATTGGAGAACTTGAGCTTAACGGTCAAATTAAGAAAATCGTCCCTATAGAGGGAGAGCTTATGGAGGCCGATGAGTTCAAGATAAACAGAAGCCGTCTATCAAGAGAATACATAAACGGAAGTCTTCCTGTAGTTTCTGCTGTTAGTAAAGAAGCAGATCCGCTTGATGACCCCATTTACGCACATATTGTTGAGTTGTTTTCTGTAGCCCTCGAAATTCCCGTCAGTGAAATCAGTGCAGAAACTGACTTTTTCCTTGACGGAGGAGGCAGCAGTCTTGACTACTTTGTTCTTGTAGAAAGGCTTCGCGATGAATACAGCATTGATATCACATCTGTAGAAGGAGTAAGTCTCAGCTCTCCTGCTGCAATATATAAACATCTCAGGGTTGGTGACTGATCTTGCGCGACATTTGGATCGGTTTCTGGAATGCCTTCACTAAAATAACAGGTTGGCCTCTGCAGAAACTTGTCTTCCGCACTAAAATTTACTATGAGGATTCTTCCGTTCAGCGTCGAAGGATAATCGGGCCTGCTATCATAATTTCAAACCATACTTCCGTTTATGACTACGCTGCATTTATGTTCGTTTTCTTTGGAAGAACTCTTCGCTACCAGATGGCTGAGGTTTTATTTGAGAAAAAGCCACTTGGAACATTTCTGAAATTATGGGGTGGAATTCGCGTTGACAGGTATGCTCATAATTTCAGCTTTATCAATGAATCTGAGGACATTTTGCGCAAAGGCGGAGTTGTTGGCATTTTCCCCGAAAGCCGACTCCCCAGGCAAGGTGAAGAGGCTCCTCTCCCCTTCAAGCCCGGCGCTGCATATCTTGCCCTGTCAAGCAAGGTCCGGGTAATTCCTGTATATACCAACGGTTCTTATTTTGCACGAAAACATGCAGCCGTTATTATCGGAAAGCCGTTTCTTGCCTCAGAGATAACGAATCCGGAGCTGGGAGACAAGGAAAATATTGAGTATGTATCGCAGGCAATTCGTAAGCGAGTTATAGAACTTGGAAAGGCGCTTGATGAAAAGGAAAACGGAAAGGAAAAACAAAATATTCACTAATTTCTTTTATGACTTTGCCGTTATCACCGGAGCTGTTCCCGGTCTGATCTGGCTCAGGCCAAAGCGCATATACGCAAGTTCAGATGCAAAGAAGCGCATCAAAGGCGGAGCAATAATCGTAAGCAATCATGTCAGTCTTATAGATCCTGTTTACATTATGTTTGCGGTCTGGTACCGCCGACATCGCTTTATTTGCATGGATGAACTTCTTGTTAATCCGCTGGCGAAGCTTTTCTTCCGATTGGCCAGGTGTATTGCCATCGACAGAAACAACATAAGCATTTCATCTTTCAGGGAGATAACAGACGCACTTAAACAAGGTGGTCTAATAAGCATGTTTCCGGAGGGTCGGATTAATGAGACATCAGGAAGTGTTGACGACTTCAAGTCCGGTGCGATACTCATGAGTATTATGAGCGGAAAGCCCATTGTTCCGGTGTATATAGTTAAACCGAAAAGATTTTTCAACCGTCTTATATGTGTTTTTGGCGAGCAGATCGATCCAATTGCCATATACGGACGGCGCCCAAGCTCAGCTCAGCTTGCTGAGATGACTCAGTTTCTGCATAGCAAGGAGCTTGAGCTTATGAATCTGTATGAGGAGAATAATAAATGACTACTTCCATTGAGCGTTTTCGGCCATATATGGACAAGGAAGACCTTGACCGCTTAAAAAAGTATTCCACCATGAGCGAGATGTGGGATAACTGTCTCGCTGAATATGGCAATATAATCGCCATAGAGTATAATGGAGAAAAGTATAGCTACCGGGATATTGAGGAACGAGCCGGACTTATCAGGGGAGCGCTTTCCCAGGCCGGATGCTCTCAAGGAAGTACTGTAGGTCTTTTTGCGGAAAACAGTGTTGATTTTGCTGTTGCGTTTGTTGCCATCACTACCTTTGGCTGCTGTGCAGCCGTTTTGCCGCCACATCTAAGCTCTGAGGCTGTAATGGGCTGCTCCATGCAGTTTGATCTTAATGCACTGGTTAGCACCCCATCCAAGGCGCAGGACTGCGAGCATGTCTCGGTGGAATTGAAGCTCCCTCTTATAATCACAAATGCCGAAGGAAGCGCAAGTGTACCTGCTGTATTCTGTGATGAGAAAACGCCCTGCGCTATTGTTTTCACCGGAGGCACAACCGGCAAGAGCAAGGGTGCGCTGCTTTCAAACAGAGCCGTAATGCAGGGTGTGTTTAACGGAAGTATAGGTGTCACAAATGTTTTTGGCGCAAGATATCTGCTTGTCCTCCCTCTTAGTCACGTTTTTGGCCTTATCCGTAATCTGCTTGTAAGTCTGAGCACAGGCAGCACCATATTTATATGTCGCAATAATCAGGACATTTTCCGTGATATAGCCGTTTTCCGTCCTACCGTTCTTGTTCTTGTCCCCGCTCTTGCAGAGATGGCCTTGAGCCTTTCTAAAAAATTCAGTCGAAATATGCTGGGTGACGACCTGAAAGTTATTATTTGCGGAGCTGCCGCTGTTCCTCCATATCTCATCGAGGAATACCATAAGCTCGGAATATCACTATATCCGGGCTACGGACTTACGGAGACCGCCAATCTTGTCAGCGGAAACCCGGAAAACCTGACTCGTCCCGATTCTGTTGGAATTCCATATCCGGATCAGGAACTGAAGGTTGTGGATGGAGAGCTTTGGCTAAGAGGCAATAATATTATGGACTGTTATGTCGGCTCTGCCGGAGAAGATTCCTTCACCGAAGACGGTTGGTTCAGAACCGGTGACCTTGTGCGCTTTGATGAGGACGGTTTTCTCTATATAACAGGCAGAATAAAGGAGATTATCGTTCTTCCAAGCGGCGAAAATATTTCGCCCGCCGAGCTGGAGGCCCGATATCTGGAGTGTGATCTCGTGCAGGATTGTCAGGTCTTTGAGGATATAGCGGAAGGCGGCCGTCATATTCTCGCACTTGAGGTTGTGCCCAGAGCCACAGAAATGGCTAGGCTGGACATGGAAGAAGCTCAGAAAATTCTCTTATCTGAGCTTAAAAGAATTAACAGTCTGTTCCCTCCTTTCCAGCGAGTAAGTAAGATTTCCATTCGTGAAAAGGATTTTGACAGAACAAAAAGTATGAAGGTCGTGAGATATAACAAATGCAGATGACCAGAACCGAAATTATAGAGAAACTCAGCGAAATAATGGAATATACACTTGGTGCAGAACCCAAATTCAGCGAAGATAGCCGTCTGATTGACGATCTTGGCTTTAGCTCTGTTGATATGCTGTATATGATTATTGCCATAGAAGAGAGTTTTGACATTCGCTTCGAAAATATCGGCATAATGGATATAGCCACCGTGGGCGCAGCTATTGACTATATTGAGGCTAAGCTGAAATGAAGTGGTGGCCTGAGAACTGTAAGCGCGGTGATATGATAAGGGTAAAGGTCGGCTCCGTATGGCATTACGGGATTTTTGTAAGTCCCGAAGAAGTAATAGAGTTTGGCCCTCCTCCCCTTCCCGCCAATCTTTCAGTAAGCAAAGAGCATCGTGTCATATCTGCAAGCATTGATGAGTTTTCTGCCGGAGGCATAGTAGAGAGAGCCATACTGAGCAGAGACGAGAATAGAAAACGCTTCACTCCCGATAAAACCGTAAGTCGGAGGCCAAGCGGTCTTAGGAA
>JAZNZM010000234.1:0-2535 GCA_045594965.1 Oscillospiraceae bacterium
GCCTACGGCATCCAGCGCCAGAGCCATGCACAGGGCTCTGCCTCCGCCATCAAGAAACTTTTTTCCTCCAAGGCCGGTCTCCCGCAAAACCCTCTGAGCCATACGGGTGAAGGAAAGCACCTCGGCATGGAGGCTGAGACCGTCACCGCATACGCGCAGCAGCTCTCGCTCGGCCTCGTGGCTGTACTGCTCGGGTACCAGCAGCACCGTGCCCTTATGTCCGGCGGCGCTCAGACTGCGTATTTCCTCCAGAATGGAGCTTGTTTTGCCGCTTTTGGCGCGGCCCAGTATCAGCTTCAGCACAGGGGTGCCTCCTTTGGCGCTTTGATGGTGTAATTATATCAAGCTGCAGCCGCAGCGGTCAAGTGGGGTGTGATGCGGGGAAAGGCGGAGGGCGGAGTTCGGGTAGACCTGCTGCTGCAAAAACCCTCCGGGGCGCCGCCACGGAGGGTTTTGAAAAGCTTTCTTCAGATTTCGGGTTTTCTCACATCGGGGAGATCGGCGGCGCAGTTGCGCTCGCCGCAGATGCGGTCTGTGCAGTTAGAGCAGCGCAGGGCACTGTTGGTGCCCTCCCAGAAGCGCTCGGGATGGAGCTGGAAGGTGATTTCCCATATAACAAAGATGACAAGAGCAACGGCGCAGAGGCTCCATGTATACAAACCGGGAACAAAGAGCAGGGGAGTGAACATCATAATGTGGTCCCAGTTGAAAATGCGGCAGGTGGTGCAGCAGCGGTTTTTCATGAACCATACGCGGAAGGGGCACCAGAAAAGCACGCAGATAAGGTCGCAGACATAAAAGGCCACGGAGATGAGCAGCAGCAGTCTCATGCCTATTATTCCTGTGAAATACAAAGCGGCAATGACACCGTTGAGAGCCAGCCACACAAGGCCTATGAGGATGGTGTCGCGGTTGGACTTGATAATGAAGCTGATGAACTTCTCGTCGCTGCGCTTCATATAGTCCTTCAGGGGCTGGAAGGTGTGCCTGAAAAACTTCTGGGAGCCAAGGGGCCAGTAGCTTTTTGCAGGAATAAGCTGCATAACCATGTCCAGCATCCACACAAACCACATGATGTGGAAAAAGCTGAAGCGGTCAAAGGTGTGGAAGCCATGCATGATATCAAACTGCTCCGGGGCGAAAAGCAGCAGCGCGGCAGAGATAACAAACACGGCGCAGCGGAAAATAAAGCGCTTTTTATAGAGACGGCGGAAATAGGATAATATCTTCTTTTTCTTCATAGGGGCTTTGTCCTCGTTTTAGGGGCAAATTCTCTGCCTTTTTCAAATGACAGACCTTATTATAATAACACATTCCATTCACAATTCAAGATTTTTTCTGCATACTTGGCGCCCCGTTCACGATTCTCCAAAATTCGATAGGGCATTGTCATTATAATTGCTCCAAGGAGTTGAATACTTATGAGAAAAAAACCTTATCTTTTTGGAATATTGGCCATAGCGGTGCTTTTTATGGGCAGCTGCAACTTCGGAGAGGGCGAGCCGGCAGGAGATTTGCCGACTGCGCTGCCCCAGCTCAGCGTATCGGCAGAGCCTTACACAGGGCCTGATGCGGGAGATTTCTTCAATGCCGCCTCGGAGTGCTTTTTCAGTCTGGACGGGGAGGGAGCCTTTGCGCTCATGGCATCGGGTAAAAGTCTGAGGGGTACATATTCCGCTTCGGAAACCGAGCTGTGGCTTGAGTGCGGCGGCGAGGAGCTGAGAGTGTTTCCCAGCGCCGGGGGCTATGTGCTCTCCGGCATGGCGGGCATATTTCTCCCTGCTGAGCAGCAGGATGGCTTCACAGAGCTGGGGATCATACGCACCGGAGACAGGGAGTACACTGAGGAGGAGGGCAGCTGCCGCCTCAGCGACTACTCCCTGCAGCTGGCTCTGCGCTACCCTGAAAACATGTCTGCTCCCGAAAACCTGATATCGGACGCTGTGGTGGTCTGGGACGGAGCAAAGGGCTATGTAACGGGCAGAAATGTGACGGAGGACTTCAGCGGAGAGGCAGAGGGCTTTATGCAGAGCTATATGGAGCGCAGCGTGCAGGAGGATTTCCGCCTTCTCTACGGGGAAGAGGGCAGCTTTGAGAGCCTTGAGCAGCTCAGCGAGGGTGTTTCGGGCCGTCTTGCCTCTGCAGAGGGGCTCATGGTTGGAGCAGGAGAGCGGATATATGTGAAGTGCATAATGTATACCTCCACCTACTCGGACGGCACGGTGAACTATATCTGCAAGTGCTTTTATGCCCCGGAGGGTGACAGCGCTGCATTCAACGCCCTTGCCTCTACCGTTGTGAATATGACAGCGGTGCGCAGGCGCTGAGGGGATGGCATAAGCTTGCTGCGTCTTTTCGGGCGGATGATATCCGCCCCTACGACAAAACGGGACAATGTGCGTTTTACCATCGTAGGGGCGATTCGTGAATCCCCCCTACGGCTGCGAGGAGGGAAGTTGGTGGATGCGCACTCCGTAGGGCGGCCGCTTGCTCGCGCCATATGCGGGCGATTCGTGAAACGCCTCTACAGCTGCG
>JAZNZM010000235.1:0-4556 GCA_045594965.1 Oscillospiraceae bacterium
ATCTTCGACTCCACGGGAGTGGATTTTTGTGTCAGGCAAAATTGAATGATGCAGATGGGCTGACGCCCATCAAAGAATGAAATGAAGTCTGGCGCGAAAATCCGCACCGTGGAGCGGGTTCGAATTATATCGTTCAGGCTACGGAGGACTCAGCTTTGATAATTTCAAAAAAACAAAAATTTTAAAAAATAAAAAAGGGTTTTTGCTTCCCGGCGTCGTATTAAGTATATGTAGCCCTTTTTATGGGGCAGAAAGGGTGGAAAACTCATGGAAAAATGTCCGAGAGAGATAAGAGAAGAAGCCGAGCGCAGCCTTATTTGCTCCCACGGCATGCTTTCCGCGGAAAGCCGCGGCAGGCTTCATCCCGAGGAAGAATGCCCTCTCCGCACCTGCTTCCAGAGGGACATTGACCGCATCACCCATTCCAAGAGCTTCCGCCGTCTGAAGCATAAGACTCAGGTTTTTCTCCAGCCCGAAGGAGATCACTACCGCACCCGTCTCACCCACACACTCGAGGTCACACGCCTTGCCCGTACCGCCGCAAGAGCCCTGCAGCTGAACGAGGATCTTGCCGAGGCCGTTGGTCTTGGGCACGATCTGGGCCACACCCCCTTCGGTCATGCGGGAGAGAGAGCCCTCAGGGATATTCACCCCGGCGGCTTCAAGCACTATGAGCAAAGCCTGAGAGTTATCGACTCCATAGAAAAGGACGGTCAGGGTCTCAACCTCTGCTATGAGACCAGAATGGGTATTCTTAACCATACAAACGGCTCTCCCGAGGACAGCCGCGAGGCCACCCTTGTTCGCTTTGCCGACCGCATCGCATACATAAACCACGATCTTGACGACGCTCTGCGTGCAGGACTTCTCACCCTTGAGGACGTCCCTTCCGAGATAAGAGGGGCACTGGGTGACAGCAACAGCCAGCGCATCAATGCCATAATCAGCGACCTTATCCAAAACTCCCGTGGGGATAAAATCGCCATGAGTCCTCAGATGTGGGATATTTATGAGCTTTTCCATAACTTCATGTATGAGCGTGTCTACTATAATCCCGTCGCCAAAAGCGAGGAAAGCAAGGTTAAAGGCATAATCGGCGGAATATATGAATATTATGTCAACCATTCGGATAAACTTCCCGATGACTATAAATTTATTGCCGAGCGTGACGGTCTTGAGCGTTCCGTATGCGACTATGTGGCAGGCATGACGGACAAATACGCTTTGGAGGTATATTCCAACATCTTCATCCCCATGGCATGGACGGTGAAGTAACTGCACACTCAAAGTATTTCCGAAACCCCTCAGGCCGCAAACGGCCAGCTCCCATCATATAGGGGAGCCAAAAAGGTATTATAGTTTAAAGGCAGGTGAAAAACACATGGCATTTCCCGAAAGCTTCCTGCAGGAGCTTGCGGACAGAAACGATATAGCGGATGTTGTGGGCAGCTATGTGCGGCTCACCAAGCGCAGCGGCGCCAATCTTTTTGGCCTTTGCCCCTTCCACAGCGAAAAGACGCCCTCCTTCTCTGTAAGCCCCGACAAGCAGATTTATCACTGCTTCGGCTGCGGAAAAGGCGGCAGTGTTATCAACTTCATAATGGAGATAGAAAACCTCTCCTTCCCCGATGCGGTGGAGTTTCTGGCCCGACGCTGCGGAATAGAGGTTCCCGATGACCGGGAGGATGAAAGCCGCAAAAAGCGGGAGAGACTGCTGAGTCTGAACCGGGAGGCCGCGAGATTTTTCCATGAGCAGTTCATTGCCCCCGTGGGTGCTCCTGCCAGAGAGTATGCCGCAAGACGCGGATTAAGCTCAACGGTTGTGAAAAACTTCGGTCTTGGCTACGCTCCCGAAAGCTGGTATGAGCTGACAAACGCCATGAAGGCCAAGGGCTACACGGATTTCGAGCTTGTTACCGCAGGTCTCGCCAATTCCAACAAGAGCGGCAAAGGCGTCCATGATATTTTCCGCTCCCGTCTCATGTTCCCCATTATAGATGTCCGCGGCAATGTTCTTGGCTTCTCCGGACGCATTCTTGGGGACGGCGAGCCAAAGTATCTTAACACCCGCGAAACCCCCGTATTCAATAAAAGCAGAAATCTTTTCGCATTGAACCTTGCCAAAAAGAGCAAAAGCGGTTATATTCTCCTGGCCGAGGGCAATATAGACGTTGTAAGCCTTCATCAGGCCGGATTCGACTCCGCCGTTGCCTCTCTGGGTACTTCTCTCACCCCGGAGCAGGCAAGGCTCATTTCCCGTTATACCAATGAGGTGGTCATCGCCTACGATAATGACGGAGCCGGTCAGAAGGCCGCCCAGAGAGCCATCGGTATACTGGAAAACCTTGACCTTAAGGTTAAGGTGCTGCGCATGACAGGCGCAAAGGACCCGGACGAGTTCATCAAGGAAAAGGGTCCGGATGCGTTCAAAAATCTTCTTGAGCAATCGGAAAACCATGTGGAATACCGACTCCAGAGTGTTATGAGCAAGTACGATCTGGATGTTGACGAGCAGAAGGTCGCCGCTCTGAAGGAAGCTGTGGCCGTCATCGCATCACTCCCCAACTCTGTGGAACGCGAGGTTTACTCCATGCGTGTGGCAGATAAATGCTCTGTCAGCAAGGCTGTAGTTACCGATGAGGTGGAGCGTGCGCGGAAGAAGAAAATATATTATGCGAAAAAACAGCAGGAAAAAGATCTGCTCCGTCCCGGACGTGCTGCCCAGCCCAAGGACAAGGCAATACGCTATGAAAACGAGCGCTCCGCCCTCGCAGAAGAAGGCGTAATAAGACTTTTGTATCTGGACAGTGGCCTTTTCTCCGGCATTGCACTTTCATCCGAGGACTTTTCAAGCCCCCTTCTTGGCCGTTTCTACACGACCCTGAGGGAAAAAACAGAGGCTCATCTGCCTCTCAGTATGGCCTCTCTTGCCGCCAGCTTTACGGCAGAGGAGATAGACCATCTCACAAGCATACTGCAAAAACCCGAGGTTCTCTCCAACGGGCAAAAGGCCCTTGGCGATTACATAAATATTATCAAAACCGAAAAGCAAAATTCCTCCGCTGAGGACGATCTTCGTGCTTTTGCGGAGCAAATGAGAAACAGAAAAGGATATGGTGGACAAAATGGCTGTTGAAAAAATGAAAAACGAAGACCTCTCCAATCTCAGCGAGAAGGAGCTCAAGGAGATGGCAGACAAGCTTCTGGCCGAAGCTGAAGCCGAAGCTCCCGCCGAGGACAAGGGCGGCAGCCGCTCCGTTGACGACTATATAGAGGAATTCACCCTTATAGAAATGGCTCCTGCCGGAGCAAAGAAGAGCCGCAGCAAGAAAAAGGCAAAGGCAAAGGCCGCTCCCGCCATGGACATCAGCGGCAAAAGCGCCGATGAGGTTCTGAACATGCTCCTCGAAAAGGGCAAGAAGAGCGGCACTCTCTCCAATAAAGAGCTCGAAGTTCTGGAAGGTCTGAACATAGACTCCGAGCAGATGGACAAGTTCTATGCCGCCATAGAGGCTGCAGGCATAGACACCATCATTGACGAGGAAGACTTCCTGCCCCCCATCGATGATGATCTCCCCGCTCTTGATGAGATCGATGATGTTCCCGAAGAGGAAATTATCGATACCGATTCCCTGGTGGACACCTTCTCCACCGATGACCCTGTCCGTATGTACCTGAAGGAGATCGGCAAGGTCTCCCTGCTCACTCCCGACGAGGAGGTTCAGCTGGCCATCCGCATGGCCGAAGGCGACGAGGAAGCCAAGAGAAGAATGGCCGAAGCCAACCTCCGTCTGGTTGTCTCCATAGCAAAGCGCTATGTTGGCCGCGGTATGCTCTTCCTTGACCTCATTCAGGAGGGCAATCTGGGTCTTATCAAGGCCGTTGACAAGTTCGACTACACCAAGGGCTACAAGTTCTCCACCTATGCAACCTGGTGGATCCGTCAGGCCATTACCCGCGCAATAGCCGACCAGGCCCGTACCATCCGCATCCCCGTACACATGGTTGAGACCATCAACAAGGTTATCCGTGTATCCCGTCAGCTTCTGCAGGAGCTGGGTCACGATCCCAGTGCCGAGGAGATCGCCGAAGAGATGGGCCTGCCCGTCGAGAAGGTCCGTGATATTCTCAAGATAGCTCAGGAGCCAGTCAGCCTTGAAACCCCCATAGGCGAAGAAGAGGACAGCCATCTGGCCGACTTCATCGAGGATGACAACGCCGCCGAGCCTGCCGAGGCCGCGTCCTTCACCCTTCTGAAGGAACAGCTTATGGAAGTTCTCTCCACCCTCACCCCCAGAGAGGAAAAGGTTCTTCGTCTGCGCTTCGGTCTTGAGGACGGACGCACCCGCACCCTCGAAGAGGTTGGCAAGGAGTTCAACGTTACCCGTGAGCGTATCCGCCAAATTGAGGCAAAGGCTCTCAGAAAGCTCCGTCATCCCTCCAGAAGCAAGAAGCTCCGCGACTTCCTGAATTAATTTTTGTGTATCCGGTGTATCCGTGTACCCAAAAATCCCTGTGCTGCCCGCACCACACCGATTTTTTATCTTTCGCAATGG
>JAZNZM010000236.1:0-2461 GCA_045594965.1 Oscillospiraceae bacterium
GCAAACCACCAGTCGAACATCTCCGGTGTGACGCCGGGCATCTGAGTAATATTGGCCAGAACGCCTGTTCCATCGGGCAGATTGCAGTAGCCAAGCTCCATATCCAGATAGCCCTCGTCAAAGAGCTTATTCATATCCTGAATGGCGTGAGCCTTCTCCATATCGAAGGGCAGAGCCACTGCGGCATACTTGGCAGGATCGGCCTCCACCATGGGAAGCTCAAAGTATTTATACAGCTCGGAGGCCTTTTCCTCCTCGGTAACGGGAACTCTCTTAAGCTCCACCCCCTGAGGCTTTACGGGCCAGCGTTCAATGGGAACATCCTCGGTAGAAAAGCTTATTCCGTCCTCGCCCTTCTGAGCGATTATCCACTTCAGCCAGTTTTCGTTGTCCTCACCGGGACAGTCCTCACGGAGGAACCAGCCTCTGGACTCCTTGCGCAGCAGGGAGGCTCTGTAATGGAGCTCGGCGGAGAGCACCATAGCCTCGGCCTCATGGCAGCACATAAGCTCGTGGAGGTTGTTGGCCTTCATGTTTTCGGAGAGAGCCTTTGCCTTTTCCACTATGGCGAGAGCCGCGCCGATGCGCTCTTCATTCATGATAACGGAATACTCCACGGGACCCATGGCGCTCTGTATAAGGTCTATAACATCCTCCGCTGCAACGCCATCTTCCCTCTCAAGAGGAGCGTAGAGCTTTTCAATGTACTCCTTCACCTGTTCCTCCAAGGGAGCAGGGGCGGGTCTGGGTGGCATAGATGCAAGAGTTTCGGCGCAGACAACTGCTGCAAAGACAGCGTTGAGAATACCGGAGCCGCGGTTGCGTCCCGGAGGAGCAGGCACCGCGCCTGCAATTCCGGAGCCGGAATAGCTCAGATCGCCTATGGCATAAAGTCCGGGGATGGAGCAGCGCATATCCGCATCAACATACACGGGGGACTGCTCGCCTATAAACAGGGGGCAAACCTCAAGGTCAGTGTCCACCGCATTGGCATTCTCGTCATTGAGAATGTGGAACTTCCGTCCATAGGGGCGGCCCCACATGCGGTCCTGAGTGCGGTTTTTGGCTCTGTCATCGCCAAAGTCCAGATGGACGGGGCCATTGCCCTCGCTCATCTGCTTATACCACTCGGCAATGGCGTTGGAGTTTATGTCGCTTTCCCGGTGGGCGCGGAAATTGCGGGTAATGAATTCACCATTGGCGTTATACATGAAGTTTTCGCCGAAAACTATCTCGTTATGGCTGTTGACCTTCACAAGCTGAGCAAAGTTGCCGAATTCCACATTGCGGAGCTTTGCACCTGCTCTGTAGGCTGCTGCAATGCCGTCGCCGCGGCCGTTGGACCACATGGATGCCAGACGGTAGTTCTGGCTGCCGGTGGCCAAAACCACATGGTTGGCAGATATCACAAAGCTCTCTCCGTCCAGAACGCTGTATGCCAGTGCGCCGCAAACCTTGCCCTCATTGGTGAGCAGATCGGCCATGGCTGTCTTGTCCATAAAACGGACACCCATTTTTTCGGCTGTGCGTCTGATTCTGAGGGTTATGTCAAGATCCACGCATATCATGGCGGTCATGGGGCCGGTGGGGATGATGCGCATTTCGCCGTTTTCCTCTCTGGGAATCACAACGCCCCAGTCCATCAGCTTCTGAATAAGATAGGGATTCATGCGGACATACTTCAGCATCAGGTCCTGATGCCCCAGCCAGCAGCCCACCTCTTTAACATGGAAGGCAAGGAAATCCTCGCTTTTCACCTTTTCAGGGTCAAAATACTGCAAAACACCGCCGCCGCGGTTGGCTTTGCCGGCGTAGCCCGCGAAGTTCTTTTCTATAACAAGAACATCCAGATCGGGTCTGCGCTCTTTCACGGAAACCGCATTGGCAAGACCGGCCACACCGCCGCCAACTATCAGAATGTCACATCTTAGGTCTGTACGCTTCATAGTTGCCTCCCCTCTCAGGAATACTGCTCAAAAGACTGAAAAAGACGCTCGCTTTTGTAGTCGGGAATAACCTTTATGGCGTCTCTGGCACAAACAGCCGCGCAGTAGAAGCAGTGCTCGCAGTCATTTACATACAGAAAAAGCGGTCTTTTCTTTTCGGCATCCCAGCGGATAACATCCACAAAGCAGGCCTTGTAGCACAATCCGCAGCCCACGCATTTCTCTGCGTCAAATTCAATTGCATGTCCGGTTTTTATCATGCCATCCCTCCTGACAGTGAACAAAAAAGGCATTATTATATAGGCTTATTTTATGTTCAAAGAACCTTTATTTGTAGGTCTCAAATGCTTTCATCAATGTAATAAAACCTACACACCAACGGACTGCGGTGTGCAGGTTTTGTTACACTTATACAAAAAAGTACCGGCCCCGAAGGACCGGTACAGATATGTTTTTTTGAGTATTCCTGACTTATTCGAAGTCGGCGTGGTATTCCTCGTAGATGCTGGGCAGGA
>JAZNZM010000237.1:0-2374 GCA_045594965.1 Oscillospiraceae bacterium
CGCCGTGCTTGCCGCCGAGCCCGTTGAGCTTTCCAACGATTTCAACCGCGCCGAGCTTCTCGCCGTTTACGGCTACCGGAACGCCCTTTTCAAAGGAAATTGTTACGTATTCGGGCGTGTCGGGCGCCATTTCGGGGGATACGCCCATCTCGAGGAAGCCGGGCTTGTTGAGAAGGGGCTCGTTGGCGGGATCCTCAAGATCCATGCCTTCGTGGGAAAGATGCCAGAGGTTCTTGTCCTTGGAATAGTTGGTTTCGCGGTTGATTTTGAGGGGGATGTTGTGCGCCTCGGCGTACTCGATTTCCTCTTCGCGG
Organism: Oscillospiraceae bacterium; assembly: GCA_045594965.1. Taxonomy (GTDB): domain Bacteria; phylum Bacillota; class Clostridia; order Oscillospirales; family Oscillospiraceae; genus SIG459. The sequence continues at coordinate 315 of JAZNZM010000237.1, forward strand.
CTCTTGATGTCCCAGATTCTCCAGGGGGCGATGATGGGCATATTGGGTGCGAAGTGCTTGATGGTAAGCTCAAAGCGCACCTGATCGTTGCCCTTGCCGGTGCAGCCGTGGCAGATGGCGTCCGCGCCCTCCTTCAGGGCTATCTCAACAAGACCCTTGGCGATGCAGGGACGTGCATGGCTGGTTCCCAGCAGATATTCCTCGTAAATTGCTCCGGCCTTCATGGTGGGGATAATGTAGTTATCCACATAGTCATCGGTGAGGTCCAGAACATAGAGCTTGCTGGCGCCGGTGGCGAGAGCCTTCTCTTCGAGACCTTCAAGCTCGTCGGCCTGTCCCACATTGCCGGAAACGGCAATGACTTCGCAGCCGGGGTAGTTTTCCTTCAGCCAGGGGATGATGATGGAAGTATCAAGGCCGCCGGAATATGCCAGAACTATCTTCTTGTAGTTTTTGTTTTCGCTCATGATGTTGACCTCTTTCTATACGGAATATTCAGTGTATACTGATAAGTATTCATCGGTATGCACTAAAATATAGCACTTTAATGCATAAATATCAAGCCCTTTTTGAAATTTTGTGAATATTAAGTAAAATGTATGGATTGTGGATGAAAGCTATGGTAGAATGTGTCGGGTTGGGCGAATAATTGTTCCCGTACCACCATGAATATATTCAAAATAAGGAGACTTTCCCTTGCTGAAAATAAAAGCCTTTATCAAAAAAGAGCCGGTGCTGAGCATCTCGGCGCTGGCGGCAATAATAAGCTGCTTTTTTGTGCCCCCCGACAGAGAGTATCTGAGCTACATAGACTTTCGCACCATCGTGCTGCTCTACTGCCTTATGGCGGCGGTGGCAGGCTTCACAAAGGCAGGTGTTTTTGCCCATCTTGCCCACAGCCTTTGCGTGCGCTCCCGCAGCAGCCGCTCCCTTGCCATGGTGCTCATCGCTCTTTGCTTTTTCTCCAGCATGCTCATCACCAACGATGTGGCCCTTCTCACCTTTGTGCCCTTTGCCATTGCGGTGCTGACAGTTGCGGAAAAAGGAAAGCTCATTTTGCCCGTGGTGGTCATGCAGACCGTTGCCGCCAATCTTGGCAGCATGCTCACTCCTCCCGGCAACCCCCAGAATATCCATCTTTTCTCCCACTATTCCATGGGAGCAGGGGACTTTTTCTCAGCCACCGCCCCGGTGTGCGCCCTCAGCGGCGCACTCATCGCTCTTATGTGCCTCTTTCTCAGGAAGGAGACCGTGGAAGTGAACTTCGGCGAATGTCCCGGTGTGGACAAAAAGGGGCTTATATTCTCCGCGGCCCTCTTCCTCGCCAGTATGCTGGTGGTTTTCCGCGCCATGGAATGGTATGTGCTTCTGCCCCTCTTCATCGTGGCCTGCCTTATATTTGACCGCAGGCTGCTTGCAAAAGCGGACTTTCTGCTGCTGCTCACCTTCTGCTGCTTCTTCGTTTTTGTGGGCAACATAGGCCGCATTGACAGCGTGCGCAGCACCCTTGCCGGGCTTATAGGCGGCAGGGAGATAGTGCTGGGCGCTCTTCTGAGTCAGGTGATAAGCAATGTGCCTGCGGCAGTGCTGCTTTCGGGCTTCACCGACGGAGGCAGGGAGCTGCTTATAGGTGTGAATATAGGCGGTCTGGGCACCCCAATCGCCAGCCTCGCCAGCCTTATCAGTCTGAAAATTTATTCAGGCTCCGAAAATTCCGATACGGGCAGGTATATGGCCCTGTTTCTGGCCGTGAACTTCGCCATGCTCATTGTGCTGCTGGCTTTTGCCTTGCTTGTTATGGTCTGAGACGGGCAGCACTTATTGCAGTCTCCGACAAAAAAGGGAGTGTCGTTTTCGACACTCCCTTCAGACCGTAGACAAACCCGCTGTCGGCATATGTCGGCAGCGGGTTTGACGCGCTTATGTTGAAAGGATCGAAGAAGAAACTTAAAATTACGCGAAATAGTGATGGAAAAGGGCAGTTTTTCCACCGTTTTTTGGCCAGTTTTTTGAGATTTAGGCATGCGTAAGTAAGCGCAGCCTTTACTTTCATCTGCGCC
>JAZNZM010000238.1:0-4531 GCA_045594965.1 Oscillospiraceae bacterium
GGCATTCCTCAGCTCCACCGCCTGAGCATAGAGCATAACTACACTCTTACCCGAACCGAGCCGGACTGCGAAAATCCCGGCAGCAAACTGTATGCCTGCACACACTGCAGCAAGAGCTTCACTCTGACCATCCCTGCTGCCGGCCATGACTACGATGTGAGCAGGAGCCAGCCAAACTGCAGCGAGACCGGCGTTGCCACCTATACCTGCAAGACCTGCTCCCACAGCTACACGGAAACCATAGAGCCAAAGGAACACAGCTACGGCAGCCCTGAATATGTGCTCAGAACCTGCACTGAGGAGGGTTACAGCATATATACCTGCCTCAGCTGCGGCTATGAAAACAAGACCGATTATACCGAAGCTCTGGGACATCGCTATGTGAGACATCTGGAGAGGGCCGGCTGCGAGACAGAGGGCAGGAGAAGCCGGCGCTGCACCAACTGTGATGACGAGATCGATGTGGAGATACTCCCCGCCACCGGCCACGACATGCAGCCCTTCAATGAGATTCCCGGCAATTGCCTTGAAAAGAGCGCAAAAATCTACTGCTGCGCCCATTGCGGCACCTACAGCAGCGAAGAGGGAGATTTCGGAGACCACAGCTGGCGGCTTGACAGCCAGAGCCCCGGCGACTGCGTGAGAGACGGCTTAAGCATTTACACCTGCATCTACTGCTTGGAGAAAAAGACCGAGGTAAGCGAGGCCGCGGGTCACGACTATTATATCTATAACTCAGTCCCGGCAAGCTGCATCTCCACCGGAAGCCGCACGGAAATATGCTATGACTGCGGTTTTATAAACACGGCTGAAACCCCAAAGCTTCCCCATGAATTCGTGAATAATTCCTGCCGCTGGTGCGGACAGCTGGCAGCCTACAGCGAAACTGTCAGCATCAACTACCGTAGAATCAAAATTGTCCTCAACGGCGAGGAGATCATTCCCTGTGACGGAGCGGGAAATACCGTTGAGCCCTTTATCATGAGCTCCAACGGCACAACCTATCTGCCCCTGCGTGCCATAGGACAGGCGCTGGGACTCAATGTCAGCTGGGACGGCGTGGCCAATACAGTGGACCTCAGCTCAGGAGGCATTGTAAAGACGGGCGCCGGGCCTGCAGGCAGCAGCATGGGGCTGCGCTGGGCGGGCATAACCTACCGCCAGATCCGTCTCTTCCTCAACGACGAGGAGCTGGATCTCGTGAACCGCGACGGAAACAGGGTGGAGCCTTTTATACTCAACTCCAATTCCAGCGTTTATCTGCCCCTTCGCATCATCGGCGAGGCTCTGGGTCTTGAGGTGAGCTGGGACGGTGTTGCCAATATCGTATATCTGGACAGCAAGGAATAAGCATTTCCGAATAAAAAACAGCTTTTTTGAGCCTTTTGGGCTAAAAAAAGCTGTTTTTTATCACTTCGTCCCATTATTTCAGTTCAAATTTCCTGTCTCCTGCCTCCACGCTGAGCACCTCACTAAGGTCTATAAGCTCCGAAAAGGGGCAATACATCTGAGTGCCGTTTCCGGAAACTGAGAATGTGCCGGGATCTATCTCCAGCACTTGTCCGCTGCGGAATTTTATGCGCAGGGGGGGGAGAAATCCGTCCTCCTCGGCCATGCAAAGGTAAATGGACATGGGAGAGATGCGAAGTTCCTGTATTGTCCGGTTGCCCAAAGCCTCGTTTTCACACAGAAGCAGACTTGAATCTTCATAGACAAAGTCCCACTCCAGCTGCCATACGCCCTCTATGAGCACCGGCCATTCAATGCTGTTCTCATCTATTCGGCAGAGGTTTTCAAGATACAGGCTCATTTTTCCGTTCCCCAGGGGCGCATCGGAAATATACCGGTAAATTGCCGTCCTTATGTTGCCTTCGTCTTTCAACACCTCGTTTCCGCAAAAACCGGAGATTGCGCCCTCCTCTTGGGGCACAATCAGAGAGTCATATCCCACAATTATCATGTCATCAAACCGGAAGTCCTCAGGACCGCGGATCTCATAGAGCACATATACCCCTCTGCTGTCCGCCAATGTCTGCAAGACGGTGACAGTGACGCCGTTATTGCCGGCGCTGATTTCCGGGTAAGCGGCGGCTCCGCCCAGCTGCTCCATCTCTTTTTCGTCAGCCCCGAAGTAGTCCGCCAACTCCTCGCGCCAGATGCGGGCAGCAGCGAAGCTTCCAATAGCCAGCAGTACACACATGGACGCCGCTATAAGAACAGCTGCAGCCTTTCTTGTAAAGGCTTTTTTCATACGGGGAGCTGCTGCGGCCTCAAGAATATATTCCTCAGGTATGTTTTCCATTGCCTCAAGCATTATCTTGCCATTCATATTTCAAAGCCCTCCTTTTCAAGGAATTTTCCCAATGCGCTCCTCGTGCGCATAAGGGACATTTTCACCCGACTTTCACCCATGGAAAGACGCTGTGCTATCTCCTTCACCGAGTAAAAATACCAGTAGCGCAGCACAAATATCCTCCGGGAATCCGGGCGCAGTGAGCCCAGAAAACGGCCCAGCAACCCGCTGAGCAGGATTTTGTCAATGCTCTCATCCATCCTGTCAGGCAGGCAGAGCTCAAGCTCCCCCTCCGCCAACAGAACTTCTCCCTGCCGCTTTTGGGCGTGGCTCTTTTCCTGCTTATTCAAGGCTGCGTTGCGGCATATCCTGGCAAGGTACGCCCCAAGCCGCTCAGGCTTTTGCGGCGGGATAGCCCACCACGTCCGCAGATATGTATCGCTGACACACTCCTCGGCGTCCTCAGGGCTGCGGAGGATATTGTAGGCAATGCTGTAGCAGAGCCTGCCGTATTTCTCCCGGCAAGCCTCTATTGCTCTTTCGTCCCGGGCAAAAAAGAGCCCCATTATCTCCCGGTCATCCATGGCTTTTCTCCTTTCTTTCGTGATAAGGCCTTTCAATATAAAAGACAGAAAATGTATCGGAAAAGTCACAATTATTATAGCACCGCCCTGCGAAATTGCCGTAGGGGCGGATATCACGAGTCGCCCGCGGGCCGTCGGGGATGCCATCCCCTACTGATGCAGTAAAAATTTGCGTTTATCCGTAGGGCGGGGGCTAAAAACATGCCACTGGCATGTTTTCTTAACGCACCGACGCCCTACGAAAGAAAACCCCGTCCATCGGACGGGGTTTCTCTGTAATCAGGTATTGGTTTTGTTCCAGCCATGGATAGCTGCGCCGAAGGCGCCGCCCAGCTGGGCAATGGGGGATACGGTGATGGAAACACCAAGCTCGCGCTCCAGAGCGCGTACAACACCGCCATTCTGGGCAACGCCGCCGCTCATGACCACAGGCTCAAGCACACCAAGTCTTCTTGCAAGACTTGCGGTACGGACAGCCACGCTGTCATGGATGCCGCGGACAAGACTGTTGATGTCCACATTCTTGGCAAGCTGGCTTATAACCTCGCTCTCGGCAAAGACGGTGCAGGTGGAGCTTATGCGAACGACCTCGGTGGCCTGAGCATCACGCTCCTCAAGCTCGCTGACCTTAAGCTCCAGAACTCTGGCCATAACGTCCAGAAAGCGGCCTGTGCCTGCGGCGCACTTATCGTTCATAATAAAGTTTTCCAGTCTGCCCTGCTCGCTGACCCTTATGGCCTTGGCGTCCTGACCGCCGATGTCGATGACGGTGCGTGCCTCGGGGAAAAGGGCATGAGCGCCTATGGCGTGGGCGGAAAGCTCGCTTATGATGTAGTCCGCGCCTTCAAAGGTGTTGCGTCCGTAGCCCGTGGCGGTAATGCAGGAGATATCCTCCATGCTAAGTCCCGCCATTTCGAGGGCTGCGCTGACGGCTCTCTTTGGACCGGAGGTGCCGGTGCCGGAGTCGATGACGGCGCTGCCAAGGATTTCCGTGCCGTTTTTGAGAATCAGGCATTTTGAGGCGGTGGAACCGATATCCACGCCCATGCTGTACTTAAACGGAGAATCAGCCGCCATGCTTGGACTTCAGATCCTCCCAGGTGTTGTAGATGCCCTGCTCGTGGAGCTCGGCCATCTGCTCATCGGTGTAGCCCAGACCCTTGAGGATCTCTTCGGAGTGCTCGCCAAGCAGGGGAGCCATCTTATAGTCGGGCAGATCCTTGCCGATGAAGATGGGCTGGCGGACCAGAACGCGCTGGTTGCCGGTGGGATAGTCCATCTTGTAGTAAACATCGTTTGCCCATGCCTGCTCATCCTCGAGAGCCTCTTCCCAGCTCTTCAGCATGGAGTGGGGGATGTCAGCCTTGGTGAGAATCTCGTCCCACTCGCCGACGGTCTTCTTCTCGAAGGCCTCGGTGAGGATGTCAACGAACTCGCTGTGGAGCTTGTTCTTGGTGATGTTGTCCATGGTGTAGCGGGGGTTGCCAACCAGATCCTCGCGGCCGATGAGGGGCATGAAGCGGGGATAGAACATATCGAAGGGAGGCATGGAAATCTGCATGAAGCGGCCGTCGGAGCAGCGATATGCGCAGTTGAAGGGGTTGTCGGCGGTGCGGCGGGAGATGGGGTACTTCTGGCCGTACTCGGTGTACTG